>VFZK01000236.1 GCA_016871215.1 Acidimicrobiia bacterium
TCTGGGGAGGCAACCGCACCCCGGCAGGGGCTCGGACTCAAGAAATCCTGATGAGTGTTCTGCGCACCTGCCACCAACGAGCCCGCGAGCCGCTTCCGCTGCTGACGCAACTCCTGTGCTCGCCGCGCCCCCCAATCATCGATTTCTCAGCGAATCTGCTCCGCTCCCATTAGTTGAGCCTCGCCTCACACGTCCTCAACGTATCCCCACACAGCCCGAGCGCTTCGCACCCCGCTATACAATGACCAATGACGCTGGGAGAAGGCCTCAGGTCTGGAGGACCGGTGTCGGGCGCGCTGACATTCTTAACTTAGACAGTACTTCCCTGCCTCATTGAGCTTCTGAGCAATTTCCTGGCGCCGCCGGATCACGTCTACAGGCATGGCTTTCGCGAAGCGACGCAACGCAGCGAGGTGCGTCCGCAACTCATCCCCTTCAGAAGTGGCCGCCAAAATCTGTCTCGTCTTGTCCTCAAGTGCGGTCAGCTGACTGTGAATGAAAACCTCGGCGGCTTTGGCTTGAAGGCCCCACCGAGCCGGTCCGTCGCGCCCCACTCCTTTGAGCACTCGCAGCAGCAGACTCTCCATCGCATAGACGCCGATCACCAGATCGCTGAGCAGACTGAGCACTTCCTGCTGTTCTGCCATCTTGTCGCGGTACTTCTGGACCGCGACGCCCGAGGCCAGTAGGAACATCTTCTTGGCGCTTGCCACCAGCCTACGTTCGACGGAGAGCAGGCTGCCGTTGTCCTCGGCCGGCGCAGGGAACGAAAGCGACTCTGCCAGCAGTCTCTGTGAAGCGGCAATCAAGCCGAGTTGCCCCTTCATCGCACGCTTGAGCAATTGGCCGGTAATCAAGAGGCGGTTGATTTCGTTGGTCCCCTCGAAGATGCGGTTGATTCGCGCGTCGCGGTAGCACCGCTCGACCGGGTAGTCCTCGCTGTAACCATATCCACCGTAGATCTGCAAGGCTTCGTCCACAACGAAATCGAGGATCTCGCTGTTTGCAACCTTGATCACCGAGCACTCTACTACGTAGTCTTCAAGCGCTTTCAACGTTTCGACAGCCGCTTGCGGGCTGGTCTTGTCGATGCTGCACATGGCCGCGTCGATCAGGCCGACTGTTCGGTACACCATGCTCTCGGCGCAAAGAATCTGGATGGCCATTTCAGCCAGCTTGTGCTGAATGGCGCCGAATTCGATGATCGGCTTTCCAAACTGCCGCCGGCCCTGCGCATAGCGGATGGCCTCGTTCGTCACGTAACGGACGCCTGCCACGACGCTCGCACCCAGCTTGAAGCGTCCAAAATTAAGCACGTTGAACGCAATCTTGTGGCCGTTGCCAACCTCTCCAAGAACGTTTTCTGCAGGCACACGCGCGTTCTCCAGGATCAATGTCCGGGTGGAGGAGCCCCGAATTCCCATCTTGTGTTCTTCAGGACCAACGGACACTCCCGGGAAATCGCGTTCGACAACAAAGGCCGTAAACTTCTCGCCATCGACTTTGGCGAACGTGATGAACACGTGCGCGAAGGCCGCGTTCGTGATGAACATCTTCGTCCCGTTTAAGAGATAGTGCTGCCCGTCCGGGCTCAACGCGGCTTTGGTCCTCGCGTTCAGGGCGTCTGAACCCGATTCGGCTTCCGTCAGCGCATATGCCGCGATCCATTCGCCGCTGGCCAGCTTAGGCAGGTATTTCGACTTTTGCTGCTCGCGGCCGAAGTACACGATTGGTAACGTACCAATTCCCGTGTGCGCGCCGAAAGTCGTGGCAAACGAACCATAGCGGCCTGTCTTTTCGGCGAGAATGGTGCTGCTGATCTGATCGAGTCCTTCACCCCCATAGGCTTGCGGAACGCCGGCGCCCAGAAGTCCAATCTCGGCCGCCTTCCTGAGCAACTCCTCGTTCAAACCCTCCTTCTTCGCTTCCAGCTCCTCGATGCGCGGCACGACCTCGTTCGCGACAAACTGCTCGGCCGTCTCTGCGATCATGCGATGTTCTTCCGTAAAGTCCTCAGGCGTGAAAACGTCTTCGAGAGAGACCTCCTTTATCAGGAAGCTGCCACCTTGTATGCGGGTAATGGTTTCTTGGGACATTGTCGCACCTCAGATTGCTTCTGGACTGGGATCGCAACTGCTCAGCCCCCGGTCGAGGAACCCACGCCGCGGCACCCAGACTCTCGCGCACCGCGTCCGTGCCCTCGCACTTACTCGGCTATCGTTAGTGCCCAAGCGCTGCTTGCGTGCCCAACGTCGCTTTCGGCTCAAAACGGCACCGTCGCTCACATCAACTCGAAAATGCCTGTCGCACCCATACCACCACCGACGCACATCGTCACCAACCCATACCGGATCTGGCGTCGTTTCATCTCGTTCAACAACGAAGCCGCCAGTTTGGCGCCCGTGCAACCCAGTGGATGTCCGAGCGCAATCGCTCCTCCATTGACGTTGACGATGTTTGGATCCAGCTTCGCTTCTTGGATCACTGCCAGAGCCTGCGCCGCGAAGGCTTCATTCAGCTCGATCAGGCCAATGTCTTCCAGCTTCAGCCCGGCCAATTTCAGCGCCTTGGGAATGGAGGCCACTGGCCCTATGCCCATCTCTTCGGGTTTGACCCCAGCGGTCGCGTAGGCCACGACACGGCCCAGTGGCGTCCAGCCACGCTGCAGTGCCTTGTCGCTGTGCGTGACGACGGCTGCCGCGGCTCCGTCGCTCATTTGCGAGGAGTTCCCAGCCGTTATCGTTCCCTGCGCATGGAAAGCGGGTTTCAACTTCGCCAAGGCATCCAAAGAAGTGTCTGCGCGCGGCCCTTCGTCCCGATCGAATCGAGTCGAGTGCGTTTCTTTTCCTTTGGCACCTAGAGTGTCCACGGTAACCGTAAGCGGCAACGTCTCTTCGGCGAAACGACCTTTGGACCAAGCTTCCACAGCCTTCCGATGACTGTTCAGTGCAAACGTGTCCTGTGCTTCGCGTCCGATACGATACTTCGCGGCCAGGTTCTCAGCGGTTAGCCCCATGCCTAAATAGACGTCTGGATACGAATCGACAAGCCAGGGATTCGGTGAGAAGTGATGACCAGACATCGGCACCATGCTCATGCTCTCAGTCCCACCCGCCACAACCACCTCAGCAGCGCCGCACCGAATCCGCTCCGCGGCAAAGGCAATCGATTGCAAACCGGAGGAACAGAAGCGATTGATGGTAATGGCGGGCACTTTGACAGGCAAGCCTGCCCGCAGGCTGGCGATACGAGCGACGTTCATGCCTTGCTCGGCTTCGGGCATGGCACAACCTAGAATCACGTCGTCGATTTCTTCGTACGCAAGGCCCGGTGTTCGTTTGACCGCTTCTGCAATGACCGCTGCCGCCAGATCGTCCGGTCGAGTATCTCTAAGAGTTCCCTTCTTCGCTTTGCCGACCGGCGTCCGCACAGCACTGACGATAACGGCTTCTCGCATGCAACCTCCTGACCTTCATCGGCAGGACCTCAGTTGAAATCGGCTAGACCATCAGACCGATACGGGGCCGGCCCTGTTCGTTGTCCGAGTAGTATGACCTCATGATCTTCGCCACAATTCCGTCTTTCTCGCACTCATGTTTGACCATGTCCTGTCATGCCGCAAACGAAGCCGCGTCATCCGCGCATCCTGAGGCGCCGTCCGCCGGCGTTCAGTTTCGTAGCGGCTTTCTCTTCTGCAACATGTGCTGGATTCGCTCCAAGGTCTTACGTTCTCCGCACAAACTCAGAAACGCCTCGCGCTCCAGATCCAGAATGGCTTCTTCGCTCACTTCCTGGACACGGTTGCAGTCGCCTCCGCACAGCACGCAGGCCAACTTGCATCCGATGGCAAAGTCATGGTCGCTGATGAAGCCTCCTTGCTTCATCTGATGCATGCCGATCTTCAGCGTTGCCAGGCCTCGGCTGCCAAGGGCAGTGACTTTTGCCGCTTCCGGCTTCTGGTAGTCCGAACTCGCCAATTGCAGCACCCGGGTCTTGGCGTCTGCGATCAGCCGGTCGCGCTGCCTGCTGATGCCATCGCCGCGCCTCAGAAATCCGAGCGACCTGGCGTCATCCGCGCTTCCTGAGACCTTCCCCAAAGCAATGGTTTCGAAAGCCTGGCTCAAATGAGGAAAGAGATCGTTTTCAGGATCCTTTCCAGCTCGCTCCACCGCACGAACCAACATCTCCTTAGTTCCGCCGCCTGCTGGAATCAATCCGACACCTGACTCAACCAGCCCCATGTAGGTTTCGGCAAACACCTGCCGGCGGCTGGCATGCAGACAAATCTCACAACCGCCACCCAGGGTCATGCCAAAGGGAGCCACGACCACAGGCACAGGAGCGTACTTGATCGCCATCGTGGCTCGTTGGAAAGTTCGGACCATTTCATCGATTTCTTCCCAGTTCTGTTCCTGAGCTTCCAGCAGGATCAGCATTAGGTTGGCGCCAACCGAGAAGTTCTGCCCTTGATTGCCGATCACCAGTCCACGAAAATTCTCGCGTGCTACCTTCAGGCCCTCGTGAATCATCTGCAGCGTGTCGCCGCCAATACTGTTCATCTTCGAGTGAAATTCCACCGCCGCGACTCCGTCTCCCAGATCGATCAGGCTGGCCCCTGCGTTCTTCTTGATGGTTCTGCCTTGCTCCCGCAATCGATCCAGAAAGAGCACCCCATCCGGGACTGCAACCTCCCGGTACTGGTTGGCCTGCAGATCGAAGTAGGTTGTTTGCCCTTCCCTCTGTGCATAGAAAGTCTGGCTCCTGGTCGCAAGAACCTCTTCAGCCAGTTTCGGAACTGGACGGCCTTCCCTTTCGAGACGCTGCGCCACGCTTGCGACACCAAGAGCGTCCCAGGTTTCAAAAGGTCCGAGTTCCCAGTTGAACCCCCACTTCATAGCGTTGTCCACGCTCACGATGTCGTCAGCAATCTCCGGAACACGGTTGGCCGCATACACGAGGGTGGCGCTGAGCGTCTTCCAGAGGAAAACACCTGCCCGGTCGGTGGCCGCCGTTAGCAGGCGAAGTCTTTCGTCGAGACCGGCGATGCTCTTTGCCATATCTAACGAAGGGAATCTCCCCTTCTTGCGCGGCCCGTATTCCATGCTCGCCAGATTCAGCGCCAGGATCTCGTCCTTGCCCATCTTCTTGTAGAAACCCTGTCCGCTCTTGTCGCCCAGGAAGCGCTTCGTCAACATCACTTCGACGAAAGCCGGGACTCTGAATAGCTCCCGTTGCTCGTCGTTTGGGGCGTTTCGATAGATGTTCTGGGTAACATGAGCGAATGTGTCGAGCCCAACGATGTCTAAAGTTCGGAAGGTGGCGCTCTTTGGACGACCGATGGCCGGTCCGGTCAGCTGGTCGACTTCGTCAAGGCTATAGCCGTCTTGTTCCAGCAACAGCAACACATGCTGCAGCCCAAAGGTGCCAATGCGATTCGCAATGAAGTTAGGCGTGTCCTTGCAGACGACAATGCCCTTGCCCAAGCGGCGGTCGCCGATTTCGGAAACGGTCGCCACAACCCAAGGACGCGTTTCGGCTCCCGGTATGACCTCCAGGAGCCTCATGTAACGGGGCGGGTTGAAAAAATGCGTTCCGACCCAATGACGGCGAAAATCCGTGCTCCGCTCTGAAGCGAGGCTCTGGATGGGAATGCCTGAAGTGTTGGTCGAAACAATGGCATCTGGCCGTCGTACCGATTCGATGCGCTTTAGCAAGCTCTTTTTGATGTCAAGGTTCTCAGCGACAGCCTCGACAATCCAATCGGCTTCTGCCAGCCGTTCGAAATGGTCCTCGAGGTTCCCCTGGCGCACACGATCGAACCATTTTGGCAGGAAAAACGCCGGCGGCTTGTTGCGTTTGGCGGCTTCCAGGCCGCGAGCGACGATGCGGTTGCGCACCGCCGGATGCGACAACGTCAAGCCGCGGCTCTTCTCCTCTGGAGTCAGGTCTTCCGGAACGATGTCCAGCAGGTCGACGGCAAAATGCGCGTTCACGAAATGGGCGGCAATCGCGGCGCCCATGACACCGGCCCCAACGACAGCGACTCGTTCAATGCGCTTGGTCACAATTCACTCCCAACCTCTGCCAGTGATTTCAGGAAACAAACTCCGCCTCTCGGCACTTCATCCGCGACTGGCGCAGCCCTCAGCGTCGCGTGAGGCGTAGCGCCGCTCAGCTCACATAGATCCGGTCAATCAGGTCCTCGTACTTCATCTCTACGAACTGCCGCCGAACGCTCATCTTTGGCGTCAACTCCCCAGCGGCAATACTGAATTCTCGCTCCAGCAGCTCAATGCGCTTCACCTGTTCGAACGGTGCCAGGCCGGGCGTGGATGCCTGGATCTGTTCCAATAGAAAGTCTTTCAGCGGCGCCAGGCGCAGTAGTTCCGCATAGCTGCCGGCACTCAACCCCAGGAAGTCTGCCTGGGCCTTCAGCCGATCGGCGTTGGGCACGACCAAGGCAGAGATGTAAGGTCGCCGATTGCCAATAACAACCACATGGGTGAAATACGGATTCGTCTTCAACATCCCTTCGATCTTTTGGGGTGCTACGTTTTTGCCACTAGCGGTGACGATCACGTCTTTCTTCCGATCGGTAATTCGCAGGAAACCCTCGGAATCAAGACTGCCGATATCTCCCGTATGAAACCAGCCTCCTGCCATCGCCTCGTGCGTTTCGGCTTCGCGTTTGTAGTATCCCAACATGACGTTGGGTCCTCGAGTGAGGATCTCGCCATCCTCAGCGATCTTCACCTCGACGGTCTTTAGTACCTGTCCGACGGTTCCAAGCTTGAAGTTCTGGTATCGATTCACCGTGATCACGGGAGACGTCTCCGTCAACCCGTAGCCTTCCAAGATCGTCACACCAACGCTGAAGAAGAAATCGGCCAGCGCTTTGTCGAGTGGCGCGCCGCCGGAGATGAAGAAACGCAGGCGTCCACCCAGCTTTGTTCGAAGCTTCGAGAAAACCAAACGGTCAACGAGCGCATGTTTGAGTTTCAGGACGCCGGGCACGGGCCGTCTGTCGAGAACTTTTTGGCTGTACTCTTTGCCGACGCCAAGCGCACAAGTCATCATCTTCTGCTTCTTCGGCGGACTCAACCGGATCGCTTCGTTGATCCGCGCATACATCTTCTCGAAAAAGCGCGGAACACTGCCCACCACGGTCGGGCGAACTTCTTGCATGTTCTGCGGCACGGTGTCGAAGCTCTCCGCGTAAGCGATGCTGACGCCTCGGTACAGCATCACGTAGTCCACAGTGCGTTGGAAGATATGGCAGAGAGGCAAGAACGAAAGCGTCACATCGGAAACCGAAAAGTCGAAAACCTCGGCCACGTCAAGCACGTTAGCCACGATGTTTGCGTGCGTCAGCATAACCCCTTTAGACACTCCCGTGGTGCCGGAGGTATAGATAATACTGGCTACCGCGCCAGGAGCCACGTCGCGCCGCAGTGCTTCATAAGTAGTCCGGTCTTCTTGCAGCGCAACACGCCCGATCTCCAGCACGGTCGAGAAGCGCATCGCTTGGGGCGGAGCACCGTCAACCGCATCCATGACGACGATTTGCCGAAGGTCGGGAAGCTTTGGCGCAACGCTCAACACCTTCTCCAGTTGAACCTGAGTGGAAACGAAGATGGCGCTCGCTCCCGAATCGAGCAGGAGATCTGCGATCTGCTCGGCCGGCAAGGTCACGTAAAACGGCACGTTGATCGCGCCGATCGACAGGATTCCTTGGTCTGCGATTGCCCATTCCGGACGATTCTCGGAAAGCAAGGCGATCCGATCCCCTTTTCGGAGGCCGAGTTTCGCAAGGCCGGCGCCGATTTGCTCCACGCTCTCTTGAAGCTCCGACGAGCTGACTGGCTTATAGACGCCGTTGCGTTTTACTTGCAGCGCGTCAGGCCTCCGATACGTGCGGCAAGCATACTCTAGAAGATCAACCAAAGTCGCGATGGAGGCCGACGGCGCATTCCGCGCCGAGCTGGTCGTTTTCACGGGAATCCCCTTCTCTTCTTGGATCAACCGAGCTTTCGGTGCCAAAGCTTACCTTGAGTTACTGGAAATCGCCACTGGAACGGGAAACCATTCGGCTTGAAGAAGGTTAAGGACTCCGTCGTGGAGCGAGCGGCCCACTAGACAGGCGTGTAGCGTTCGAAACGCCGGGTCGCGGTGCACCAAGCCTATAGCACCCCTCGAACTCTGGCTGTTGGGAGAAAGCGTGTTTGACTGGGTCTAGCCTGTGATGCGCGATGAAACGAGACTTTTGTTCTCGTTCGCCCGAGGTAGCCGCGGTCAGCGCGAGAGAGTGTCACGCACCTCATGGAACGCTCTCGACGCCAGGAGCCAAGATGCGGTACACCTTGGCGTGGATTGTCTTTACGACCTTGCTTCGCTGGAAACGTCGGATTCGTCTTACTTTTTGCCGTGCTTAGATTCTTACCTCTTTAATCATCAACAAAAACAGTTCAACAAAGTTCAGGCGGCCTCCAGAAGTTCAATGATGTTGCGGATGGAAGCATCAGCTTTGTAATAGGCAGTTTCGAGTTTACTTTGCGGCCGG
>VFZK01000237.1 GCA_016871215.1 Acidimicrobiia bacterium
GAGAGAAGCTGGGGACCTGGGGAAGCTGGAAGCAACTCCCGACGGAGAAGGGGCAAGCTGTCCATGAAAGATTCCTTGGCCAGCCGCCGAGGTTGAAGTTTGTTCTTGACATGCCCTTTCATAGAACGAGCCGCTGCGGCGCACAGTCGCTGCCGCAAAAGGTTTGACGGGAGCTTCGTCGCCCCGATCGGGTTCATTGCACCTCTTGAGGGTGCGTCTTCAGCCGGCCCAGCATGCGGTAGATATTGATGATTCCCCGGTCGACCATCCGCTCACCGGCACCGGCTTCGAGAATCGTTGGCCAGGCGTTGCCTCCATACACGACGCCGTCGCGTGCGGCGGCGCGAATCGTCGGAAGATAGCCAAAGTATCCGTTGGAATAGCCCGCAAGAAGGGTGTCCAATCCCGGCAGCCGGGAACGGAAGCTGCTCTGGAATTCGACATAGGGTTCGCCCGGCATTGTCAGCAGCGCTACCTGTCCCCCGATCAACACTGTGGTGACGTGGGTTTCGATTTCCTCTGCTGGATAGCCAATGGGCCTCCCGGTCGAAAGCCACTGGTGATAGGTTGGCACCGCCTGCAATGACTTGAGCTTTTCGATGTTCCATCGGGAGCGGAAGCGGATTCGCTCCTCGACAACTTGAAGTGTGTCGGCGTGAGGGGGCTTGTGCCGAGTCTCACGAGCCACCTTGACGACTTCGCGCCCAAGTTCCTCTCCCAAACGGCGCACCTCACGCGCGCCCGCTCTCAGGAAAATCGGATTGATATCGCCACAAGCGCCTTGCAAGAAAATGGAGACAAATTGCCCGCCCAGCTCCCGCTCGACGTGGGCGCACATCGCACCTGGGAAGTCTGCGGAGTACTTGGTGAGGTCCTCCATGCCCACAACCACCGGGTGAGCGGCGTAGTTGGCCAGAACAGCGACCGGCTTTCCGGCAGGGCTGTCAAACCGGACAACCTGAACCGTCGGATCCATGGGCATGGTAGCGACTGCCGTTTCATTCGCGCCGAGGTGTCTTGTTCCCACCGGGTCCTGGCGATTGTGCCCCATATAGCTGGTCCCTTTTCCGGCTGAAATGCGGCAAGGGATGGCCGATCTGTCAGCCTGTGAAATGGCTTCGACGATGGAATTCAGACAACGAAATTCCCAACGATCCATTCCCGGCTCGATGTACTCCGCGTCCAGCAGGGTTGGTCCCGTGTGGGTGTGCGTGGCGCTGAAGATGACGTGCTGGATGCCCGAAGTCGCCTTGACTCGCGACCGAATCTGGTCCATTTGCGTTTGCCCGAAAGTGCGGCCGAGATCCAACACCACCACTGCCAGCGAAGTGTCTGCTGACTTCAGGACCAATATCCGGGCAAACAGCGGATCTAAGATTCCAGTCGACGGACCCGCGCGTGAGGCTTGTCCCCCAAGCTGGTGGCCTACCGGCGGCGTGATCTCGACCTTCGCCGCACCCGCCATCAGACCGGCGGCACCGGCCTGCTGTGGATATTGCAGCAAGTTCATCAAGCAGAGCACTAGCGACGCGGCGATTCGCATTGGCAGAGGATTCTTACAATACCCGCTTGTAGTGAAGCACGCTGTGCTTCCCATATCCCATTCCGGTCGGTAGGGTATGACGACGCCGGGGGGCTGAAAGTCCGTGTTGTGCGCTTGAACCACGGACAACACCTCATGTTGGGCAGCCGAAGTCAAAAGGCAAAAACGCCACAGGAAGCAGAAAAGGCGCCACTGCGTGGCGTACTACGAGCTTGCGCCACTGCGTGACGCACTACGAGCTGCACGGAGTTCGCAGGTCCGCACTCCAGGTCACATCTTGCCTCAACCGTGAACGGCTGCCTACTTCCAACCGGAATGCGGTGGCGCCTGAACCTGGATGACAACGGCCGGCTCCGCCGAGCTGTTTTGGACCTGCAGGCTGTGCTTGCCCGATATGAAGACCGTTTCTCTCTCGCCGGCGGCGAAAACCTCTTGGCGCGACTTCACCGACAGCGCGCCTTTCCACACGAACAACAGCTGTTCTCCATCTTCCGCGGTTCTCGTCGAGAACTTCTCCCCAGGCTTCAGCTTTCGATGCGCCACGGCGACCCGCTTTGAGCCCATGTTGGGGTGGACGAAGAATCCGTTTTGGTTCGAAAAGTCCAGTAGCTTCACGGCGCCTGGCGTGATCACTCCTTTGGGTGCGGCAGCACCCGGGCGGGAGGAGTCGCGAGCGCCGGAATAAAGAACCATGTCCGGCGGGCATTGGAAGCTGATCAATATGGCCGTCCCAGTTCCCGTCGTGATCGTCCCATGAATCTGGCCGGAAGGTACAAACGCGGCCTGGCCTGTTAAGAGCGCTCTGCGGGAGTCTCCCTGCCGGACATCGACCTGGCCCTGAAGGACGAGGAAAGTATCGTCTGAATAGTCGTGGACATGCTGCGGGAACTCATGTCCCGGCTGTGAGACCGAGTAGTTCAACGTCAGCTTCTTCGCCCCCATCTCCGGATGGAGAATTCGCCGCGAGTCCACTTTGCCCATCGAGAAGGGGACGCCATCCGTGGTCTTCAGAACTCGAATAGCAGGACCCTGCGCGGCGCCCGCTTGCAACAGGCCATAGAAGGAGATGAGTCCAAGAAGGCTGCTGCTCCAAAGGTTGGCGATGCAAGCTTGTGTCAGCATCTGTTTCAGATTCCTTTCCGTTCGACCGCCGTTCAAAGAACGCCGCAGGCTCGCAGAAGTGTCTCGTGTGCCAGCAGATCGTGGGCTGACGAAAACGAAGGGCGGCGCTGCTTGCGAACGATTTCGGCCATCTCAGTAAAATCTACAACGTATCGGGGCTTGTCACCGATTTCAACCTTCTGTTTCCCTTGTTTGTACGGTCCGGCTGCTTCTTTCAGATCGATCGTCAGGGAGGGCGGCTCGATCGGCTGGAGCGTCACCGTTCCGTTGGTTCCCTGAATCTGAAACAGCCGGTGACTGCCTCCGCTGGGCTGCTGGGCACAGCTGTAGACCTCTGCCATAGCACGCTGGTATTCGAACACTGCCAGCGTCTGGTCTGCCAGCTTGTCTTGGTGAGAACTGTCGTGGCGGAGGAATGACGAGACTTTCGACGGACGCCCCAGCAGGTGAACCATTCTGTCGATGAGATGGCACCCCAGTTCGAACATCATGCCGCCCGCGAATTCCGCCAAAGCCAGGCGGGCTGCAGGATCGATGTCGGAGCTGATGACGCCCCGGAACAGATACACTTCGCCCAGCCAGCCTTGGCGAGCTGCTTCGATGGCCGCCTGAATGCCCGGATGGTATCTCCACATGTACCCCATTTGAACCGCCAGCTGCCGGCGATCCGCTTCGGCCAGAAGCGAACGCAACCGCGCGAGGTCGTTTCCCGGCGGTTTGTCCAGGTGGATATGCTTTCCGGCAGCAATGGCTTTCTCCGCATAAGACATGTTGTCCTGCACGCGCGCTTCGACGGCGACCAGTTGAATTGAAGGGTCGTTGAGGATGTCGTCCATCGCAAGCCAGCGGGCTCCTCGATAGGCAGACCCACTGCCGTGCCGGAGGCGAACCTCCGCGTTCGGCTCACAGACGCCAACGAATTCGTAGTCGGGTGAGTTGCGAAGCAGTTCAGCTTTGCTGGCAGCATGAGCGTGTCCAATGCCCAGCACCGCGGCGCGTACTCTGACGTCACTGGCAATAGTGCGAGAGCCTTGGGCGATGGCAGAAGCCATGCTAGCGGCGCCTAACGCCAGGAAGTCTCGGCGATTCCATGAAGGCATGATCGGTCCTCGTTCAGTTGAACTTGCCACGGCGAAATTCTTCGGCCAGATAGTCGCTAGCCCGCCAGGCCAAAGCGATAATGGTTTCAGTTGGGTTCTGGCACGCCGAGCTGGGCCAGCACCCAGCGTCGATGACAAACAGGTTGGGCACGTCATGAGCTTGATTGTACTTGTTAAGAACGCTCGTTTTGGGATCGTTGCCCATTCGCGTTGTCCCCATTTCGTGGCTGATTTCGCCCGGAACGCTCAAGGACTTATCGCGGTGCAGCACTTCGGCTCCAGCGGAGTGCATCAGCTCCTGCAGGTTGTCAAACGCGTCGTCCAGCATGTGCCGGTCGTTGTCCGTTCGCTCGTAGTGGATCTTGAGCACGGGAATACCCCACGCGTCAACCACTGCCGGGTCAATTTCCACGCGGCTCTTGTCGGTTTGGAGCGGCTCGCCCCGCGCATAGACCGTAACAATGGCGGGATGCTCCCTCTTGATCTGCCGCTTGTACGCGGCGCCAAAGCCCCCAATCAGATCGGCGTGAGCAGGGTAGATGCGGCTGCCCCCTTTGACCATGATGCCGTATCCTCGGATGAACTTCGGGTGCCGGGTTTCGAGATTACGAAACCGCGGGATGTAGGAGCCATTGGATTTGCCGTCGTCATTCATCAATTCTGTTCCCCTGAGCTCCGGCAGCACACCGATAACGGAACCGGCCGTGAAATGGTCTGTCAAGTAGTGACCCAGCACGCTGCTACTGTTAGCCAGCCCGTTGGGATGGAAACGGGAACGGGAGTTCAGCATGATGCGCGTCGACTCCAGCGTGGAGGCAGCCAGGACAACCACCTTGGCCCGGACCTCCTCGAAGGCCTTGGTTCGGCGATCGAAAAAGCCGGCTCCGGTGGGACGGCCTTCTTTGTCCACCACGACGTGCCTCACCACCGCATCCGTGCGCAGCGTCAGCTTGCCCGTGGCCAAAGCATCGGGCAGCGTCACGGCCGGGGTGGAGAAGAACGCGCCCACATCGCAGCCCGCGCCACAGCTGCCACAGTAGTGGCAGGCGGGCCGGCCACGGTGAGGCCTGCTGAGCTGGGCAGTGCGCAAAGCCGTCATCCGCAATTGCATCTTGCGCGCCGCTTTCCGCATGAGGTGCTCGAAACAGTTGAACGCAAAGGGAGGCAGGAAATCGCCATCAGGGATTTGAGGCAGCCCTTCCTTCATCCCCTGGACGCCGATGTAGGCCTCAACTTTGTCATAGTACGGAGCCAGCTCGGCGTAGGTTAAGGGCCAATCTTCTCCATATCCATCTCGGGACGCGCCTTTGAAGTCGAACTCGGCGAGACGAAACGATTGCCGTCCCCAGTGCAACGTTCGTCCCCCAAGGATGCGCGAGCGCAGCGACCAATCGAACGGCTGGTCTGCCGGCGTTGTGTATGGGTGCTGGCTTTTTTCGGCGTAGTATCCGACGAAGGGCGTCCGTTCCGCCGCGGCCCACCTGCCGTCTTTCTCAACCTTCTTCGGACTCCCCACGCCTCGAAACGGAAAGTTGTAAGGCCAGCTGTGCGTCAGAAACTTGGACGTGTCGATCGTGGGTCCGGCTTCAAGCAGCAACACTTCCAGGCCGTGCTCCGTAAGCGCCTTCGCAGCCATCCCGCCGCTGGCTCCAGTGCCGACGATCAGGACATCGTAGGTCTTCAAGGCCACATGACCTCCGTTCCAAAGAGTTGCCGGGATTTACCTGTCCGCAGCCCAAGCGAGGTCTTACGGTTTCCTGAACTCCCACCTTCGCGGGAAGGACGTAGGGAGCAGCTCGTTTTAATCAGATCGCTCGCGAAACGCCTTTCCAAACCACGTGCCCCACAGCGACCAGACTTCTCAGCCACACAACGCGTTACCGGCTCAAGCAATTGCGCTTTCTTCGCCAGGCAACCTCATGCCGTGGGGCCTTTGTCCCAGGCCGTTCAGGCTACGGATGGACACGGATCAACACGAATGTCAGTGATACGAGCACGCTCGGCTGGTTCTTACCCAGGGCACTCGCCAGCACTCTGCCCACGATTGCGCAACAAAGTCCTGGAACCAGACATTCAGTCGAAATCACCGCTCGGGTGTCGGTGCTTTTGCCAACAAGACGCCTTCGTCCCGAGTCGTTCAATCCGCGTTCATCTGTGTTCATCTGTGGTCCGAGTCGCCGTGGTGGCCCGGGTGCGGGCACCCAGGCCATTCACTCAAGACGGCATTACCCTTGTAATTCAGCTCCTGGTGAATTCCAATCTCAGACGTGTAGTAGGCAAACGTGGTGCGGCGCTTGATGTCCTCGAAAAAGCGCCTGCCAATCTCGTCCTGGCTCGCTGTGCCTCCGGCCGTGGCCAGCGAAGCCAAGATGGAAGTTTGTTGTTCTGCACCGACCTTCCTGAAATCGGCGCCGAATTGCTCGCGGCTTTTACGGTCGATCCATTCGAGGCCTTTGAGGAAGCGTTGCTGGATCTCTGCGCTCTCCTCGTGCAGCACCCGATCGATCTGTTCGTTCACTTTCGCCGCCCGGGCGCCTGGCGTTTCCGTTTCCGGAATGATCAGCTCGGCAATCACGGTCACGGTTTCGTTCTGTGTCTCCGAGAAAAAACGTGGCTGCCAGTGCGGTGTTTTCGGCGATAGGTGCTGCCTGTGCAAGTTCTCTCGAGCGGCAACTTCCATGGGGTTGGCCGTCGCGTTCTGACTCCGCAAGCCTGCACTGCCCAGAGCTATGGTCCTAAGAAGATCTCGACGATTCATGTGAAAACTCAGCTAAGCGGATCTGCATTGCGGCGAAGATCCACGCAGATGCTCTTCGAAATGTGACGACGGCAGAACCCCACCACCAGCGCGTTCTCGTAGGGTTTCTCAGCCAGCAAGGTATTCAGAACCTCCATGGCGTAACTTTGTCGAGGGCACTAACCGACGCCTTGACCGCGATTGTGCAACGAAGCCCCGAAACGAGACATTCAGTCGAAACGACCGCTCGGGTGTCGATGCTTTCGCCAACAAGACGCCTTCGCCGCAAGTCGCTCAACCTGTGTTCATCGGTGTTCATCCGTGGTTCGGTCTTCGCCGGTCGATCTCCTACCGTGGAGCCTTTGTCTCAGGCCGTTCAGACCACGGATAAACACGGATTCCAGTCATAGAGCCTACACTAGGCTGGCTCGTAGCCAAGGCACTCGCGGGCAAGTGCGCGAAGAAAACGATCTCCGCGAGAAGTGCCTCTTTCCGAAAGTTCGTGACCCAGCCTCGGGTTTAGCTCTCCTCGTTCTGTTAGCCGTTCCCAGTCTCTGAGAAGCGTAACGTCTTTCACATCCCCATCTCACCGTTCCGGCGAAAACCTCGGAAACTCTCGGTAGATCTTGTCCCAGGCGACTGGCCGCGTGTATTCGCGACCGTGATGGTAGTTCACAATGTTCCGCATGGTTTCTTCTACCAACTCCAGCCCGGTGACCAGAAACAAGTTCGCGCGGTACAGCACTCCGAGGTCCGATGGGTGGTCTGCCACGAGCGCAAAGGTTTCCGTCGTTCGCCGGCCCAGCCTGCGTGCCTCCGCAAGCCGCTCCATGACCGTGCCAAGCCGGCGCACCAGGTCTGCACGTTCGATGTTCTTGGCCTTGTACAGCCGGAAGGTTTCCTCGAATGCCAGATAGCCTTGCTGCGCTTTCACCAACGTGTCGAGCAGCCCCGCGTACGACTCGGTCTTGTTTCGAAGATAGTTCAGCTCTTCCCGCGCTCCCGTTGCCACTTTCGGCGACGCGGCCTCCAGATGTCCGAGCGCTTTTCGCAGCAATTCTCCGCCCCGCGTGAAGTACTCGACCCTCTGCTGTCTCTGCTTGACGGACCCTTCCCAGCCCTCAGGACCATCGAATGGATTCGGCTGCTTGTACAGGCGGTAGGCCGTTGCCACTTCCGGAATCACGCCGCAGCAACCGAAGTTTCCCTTGCCAGTCTAACCGAGATACTCCTCGTTCTCTTCCAAGACTTTGAAGGCCGCCTGCATCTCCGGTTGCGCTGCACTGCCGAAAATCTTCCGCGCGTATCCCGCATAGAACTCTTCCGGCGTCAGGTGAGGGTTCCATGCCCCTTCCGCAAGGTACCGGGTATTTTGCTCTGTGCCTCGGATGCGGTTGGTCTGCCCGGCAAAGCCTGCCACACCGTGCTCCAGCGACCCCTCCAGCACGCGGTCCTTGTAGTAAAGCATTTGGTTGAACTGCATCCCAAACATGTCGCTGTCATCGTCAATGCGTGGGATGACTGTTCGCTCCCGTTCGCCCATGCCTCCGAAATACTGCATCGGAACGCCTTTGGCCGTCCAGATGCCCCGGGACTCCATGTCGGTAAACGGCACGTTCTTGGGCAACATCTTGTCCAGATACGGCAGCAAATAGCCGTGCCCCAGTCCGCCTACACCCACTTTCGCTTGCGGCGCAACCCGATCCCTGGCCTCGATCACCTTCCGTACAATGTAAGCCGAGCCCTCAACCGAGTCGAGCACCGCGGCCGGGTCCCGTTCGTAGGCTGTGTAGGCTTTCCACAGATCGAGCAGCCCGTCATACTTGGATCGCTCCTTCGCGAGCAAGGTCTGGTCTTCTGGATCGGGGCACTTCGGGTAGGCTTCAGGAATGTAGAAAAAGTGCCTCCTCAGCAGAATCTGTGGGTAGACTCTGGTTCAGGTAATTTGCCAAGAGCATGATAGAGCACGATTTCGGCGACTCGGAATGTGCGGAACCCGTACGATTTTCTAGTCGTCAGTT
>VFZK01000238.1 GCA_016871215.1 Acidimicrobiia bacterium
CTCCAGGACGCCAAACGCCGCCGCCGTCGTCACGACAGCCCCGGCAACTAACCGCGCCGACGTTCACCGAACATGTTCGGTGAACGTCGAACCCCAACCGCAACCCACAGGAGTCCCTCAACAACCCAGCGCCACCACATTCAGCCGACCAGCGCCACCATTTTCAACCGTCGTCAACATAATGAGAGTCGCAATGACAAAATGCTCATGGTTGGAGAACTCCATGACGCCAAGATGAGGCATTTGATTTGTGTCCTTTTCGCTTCGCGATAGGATGTCCACAGCTTGAGATTGCTGAAATTACGAGGGTGCTGAGATGAGCAACACGCGGGCGGTAGCGACGTGGGTCGGGCGTGAGTTGTCCGGCGGGCGGTATCGAGTTGATGCGCAGCTTGGCGAGGGGGGCATGGGGACGGTGTTCCGTGCTTGGGACAAGAATCTCAGCACTGAGGTGGTCATCAAGGTTCCCCATGCGGCGATGCTGCAAGATGCCGAGTTCGCGGCGCGGTTTGCTCGCGAGATCAGTTCGTTGGTGAAGCTGTCACATCCGCACATCGTGAAGATCAGCGATGTCGGCGAGCAGTACGGCTTGCCCTTCGCCGTGATGCAGTTCTTGCCCGGCGGCAACCTGGAAGATCGACAGAAGGCAGGGCCGAATCGAGAAACCAGGTCATTGCCGCCAGACTCGTTGAAGGCATGGCTGCCGAGCATTGCCGAGGCCCTCGATTTCGTCCACAGCCAGGGTTACATCCACCGCGACGTCAAGCCGGCTAACATTTTGTTTGATGCTCACGGGCACGCTTACCTCAGCGATTTCGGCATCGCCAAATCAGCGGAAAGCGGACCAGCGGCCACGTCGAAAACGCTGACCGGTTCCGGAATGGTGATCGGAACTCCGGAGTACATGGCCCCGGAACTCATCATGGGGCAAAGCTGTGACGGCCGCGTGGATCAGTATGCGTTGGCTGTCACCGTGTTTGAGATGCTGGCGGGACGTCGCCCGTTTGAAGACGCCACCTCGACCGCTCTCTATGTGCAGCAAGCTACGGCTGAGCCACCCGACTTGGCTAAGCTCAGTCCCGATGTCTCGCCGACGATCGCCACCGCGATTCATCGTGCGCTTTCCAAGTCTCCCGACCAGCGGTTTGCGAGCTGTCGCGCCTTTGCCACAGTCCTGCTGGGCACCATCGAAACTTTCACCGCGAGTCAGCCCGATGCGGTCGATACGAAATGTCCGGTTTGCCAAAGTTCTTTGAAGCTGGCGGATCGGATGCGCGGAAAACAACTCCGCTGTGCCGGTTGCCATTCGATGCTGGATGTTTCGGAGGAGTTGCGACTGATGCCTGTGCTGAGTCCGGCTAATGAAACCGTTGCACGCGCGACGACTCGGCTGGCCTCCGGGGCCAGTGGCCAAGCACTCATCTCTGCCGTTGAAGCAGACAACAGCTACCGACTCCAGCCGGATCAAGATTCGCCGAACAAGGGTTCCGAACCGGCGTCGGCAAAATCACCCGAATCGGCAACTCAACGCGCGGCGTCGCTCAGTGAGGCGACATTGCGTTCGATGTCAGGGAAGACGATCAGACCTTCGGACTTGCCGTCTCCGAAAACGAAGTCACCGGCGACTCAACGCGAGCCACAGACAGCAGCAGAGCCGTTGAGGTCCGCTGTCGGGAAGCTGCTGAGTCAGTTCAAGTCCGATGTCCAAGCGTTTGCCCATCAACACCCAACACGGATCGCTGCCATTGTGTGGGTATTGGTTTTGGCAAGCATCCCGCCTCTCATGATGCGTACCTTCAATGCGGATGAAGGAAGTCGTTCGGATGTTGTAAAGTTTGAGGACGATCTACAAAACGATTTACCTGCGACAACACCGCCATCACAGGCAGTGGATGCCAAACCATCAATTCCGAATCCAATCTTCGGAAACTCGCAGCCGATCGAGAACATTGATGCCAATTCCAAGCCTGATCTTGGGCCTTTCGCACCCGAGACACCCGGCAACAAATCTAGGCCGCCCGCAGAAAGCACGCTCAAAGTACCAGTTGGTCAAGCACAAGCCGCGCTTCCGCCACCCTTTGCGAACGCTCCCTTCAACGCCGAACAAGCCCGCCAGCACCAAGAAGCTTGGGCAAGCTATCTCGGTAGTCCAGTAACGCTCGTCAATGCAATTGGGATGCAATTCGTTTGCATCCCCGCTGGTGAGTTCGATATGGGAGCTCTCGAAATCGAAAAATTCGCGGATCCCGGCGAGAAACCGCAGCATAGGGTTAGAATCACACAGCCGTTTTATCTCGGCAAATACGAGGTCACCCAGGGTGAATACTTTCGGGTCATCGCAAACAATCCGAGCGGTTTTTGTGGACACGGCGGAAACAAAAGCAGCGTCATTGGTATGGACACCGTTCGCTTCCCCGTCGAGCAGGTTTCGTGGGATGAGGCACAAGAGTTTTGCCGGTGGCTTTCGGCGTTACCGGACGAACGAGCGGCAGGACGTTCGTATCATTTACCAACCGAGGCACAGTGGGAGTACGCTTGCCGAGCCGGAACAACAACGGCGTTCTGCTACGGAAATGCCTTGTCCTCAACGCATGCTAACTGTAAACGCGGCTGGTTTTCCGGCACCGCGAGGACGCAAAGCGCGAATCGACCAGTGCCGGTGGATTCGAATTTGTACGAACCGAATGCTTGGGGCTTATTTCACATGCACGGCAATGTCTTTGAGTGGATCGAAGATGTTTATGACACTGACTATTACAAAACGCTCCTCGGTCGCGTTTCGCTCGATCCGCAACAATTGGCTCTGGAAAAAGACGTTACGCGTGTCTTGCGCGGTGGCTCATGGCTTTACGAAAGCTCAGTAGCTCGTTCGTCGCTCCGCAACGGCGTTTCCCCCAGTCTCCGACAAAGCAACGTCGGCTTTCGCGTGGCATTCTCTCGGAAGGCCTTAGTGGCTGAGGATCGGATCCCGGTGAACATTGATCCCGCCAAAAGGGATACAGAGGACATCAAACGAGGCGAGCCTGCAAAGGAATCTCCAACGACAACGCCTGCACCGTCAAAAGTCGACGCAGTGATAATAAGTCTGGAACAAGCAAAGGCGCGCTACCAAACACGGCTCTTTGACGCGAAAAAGCTCATCTTAAGGCGGTTCGACGTTCTATTGAGTGCCGCGCCGAAAGTGAGAAGTGCCGCGAGCGCGAAGTCAATACAGACAATTCGAGTGTGGCGAGAAGTATTTGAGCGTGAAGGACGGTTCGGATTTCCACCAGAACTTCGAGAGTTAGAGGAAGATTTCAAGCTGTATGCACGTGAGATCAAAGCGGCTCGCGATGAATTGCTGATGGCGTACCAACCGGTGATCTTGGCTTGTTCAAGTGCAGGTGATAGCAACAAGGCGACTCAACTTCGGAAAGAAAAAATCGAGCTTCGGCTAACATCTCAATTGGTCTCACTTCAGTCGTATCGCGACAACAAATCCTATTTGCAGATTCCTAATTTTGAAGCACGCGTGATTCCACTCACGACTGACGAAGCTCGCTGGAATGCCACATTTGAAATCGTTGCCGGCCTATCCGATGTTGCACACCTTTCGATTCGATCCATCAACGTGCCGGACTATTATCTGACTCATGGCGATTTTCGATTCTCATTTAAGAAACTGAATTTCGCCGACCCAGGCTTTCTGCGGAATAGCACGTTCAAACGTCGCCCGCCGCTCGCTCAGGGGGCGGGCACTCGCGCCGTCTCGTATGAAGCGGTTAATTGGGCAGGGCACTTCATTCGTGCCCGAAATGGGATCCTAAGTCTTGAACGGAATAACGGTTCGACACAATTCCGATCAGAGGCGACTTTCATTGTTGCAGAGCCACAAATCAAGTTGTGGGACGAATAGTCAGCGTTGATTCTTGCTGCGAATCACACAACAGAATTGCAGCAGGTGTTGTTCGATGCCGCGCAAACTCAGTCCATACTGTCGGCGGATCAGGATGACTTCGGGTGGCGGTTCATGATAAATTTTGCGTTGCAAGGTCCGAAAGGAACGCCCCCAGATTGCAGTTCTTGGATCATCTGGGTGAACGAAGGTTTTAGCCTTCTGATCGCTGCGGATGCTAAATCAACTCAGAATCGCGAGGAATCATGACCACCAGCTTGACGTTCGATGATTCGTTGTATGAAGCCGCCGTGGCAGTGGCCACCTCGCGAGGTCAAACCTTGGATGAGTTCGCCGCCGAGGCATTGCAAGCGGCGATCGAGGGAACCACCGAGATGCAGATCGCGGTACGGGACGGATTGCCGTGTGTGCAGCCACCTGCTGGAGCGCCACACATTGATCCCGCTCAAGTGCGACGCTTGGTTGAGGAGGGAGTCTTTTGATTTCGCTGCTTGACATCAACGTGCTCATGGCCTTGGGCTGGGCCAATCATCCGCATCATCAAGCGGCTCATGCTTGGTTCCAAAGTCACTCAGCCGATGGTTGGGCGACTTGCTTGCCGACCCAAACCGGCTTTTTGCGATTGTCGTTGAACCTACAGATCGTCGGTGTCTCGATGACCGGCGTGGAAGTGGTGAATTTGATGCGAGGTCTGACGTCGCATCCGCAGCACACCTATTTCGAGTCGTTACCCAAACTGACGGACGCGGACTTTGATCCGTTGGCACGGAGGCTCCAAGGTTATCGTCAAGTAGCCGATGCCATTCTTTTGGCAATCGAGAGACAAAATTCCGCGACGCTTGTGACCTTTGATCGGGCCATTCAAACACTCTGTCCCTGGCCAGACATGACGGTTGTGCTCTCTCCGTGACTGATCGTCGCGGCACGGTCATTCAATGCACGTCGCGCGAACGTAGCGCCGCTTGGATCGACAACACGAGGAGCGCGAGCATCGTCGCCAAAGCGATGACGCTTGCTCGCACGCCTCTGCGATCGGTTTCCTTCGGGAAATAAACTTCCGCAACATCGACCTTCGGCTTGATCGGTGCCTGGGGTGGATTTGGAATGGCCACGTCGGACGGCGGACTCGTCGGACGCTCGGCGGACTCCAATAGCAAGAGTCCTTCGAAGGACCAGCGCGAAGGCATCACGTTCGAGCACAAGCGCATCGCAGCATTCATTTCGTGCTGCGGTTGCAAGACTCCGCCGAGGATCACCATTGGCAACAGCAGCAACGGCAAGAGCGCGATGGCCACTTCCGAAGTTCTGACGATTGCCGACACGGTTAGGCCAAGAGCCAATCCGACACCCGATGACAGAACCAGCAATCCGAACATCGGCCACCACGGACCGTGTAGTCCGTTCCCTAAATGAACCACACTGAGCAGGATCAGGCATTGCACCACGCATAGGCCGCCGAGCACGGTGAACTTCGCGGCCATGTACCACGGAATCCGCAGATTGACCATCCGCTCGCGCACATAGATCGGCCACTCGCCGACAATCTCGCGAACGGCGTTCGAGCAGCCGAACCAGATCGAAGACAGCGACAATAAGAAGACGGTGATCGACGTGGCTTGAGCCAACGAATACCAGTTTTCGGCCGTAATTTCCACCGACGTTTTGCTGCTGAAGACCATGACCAACAACGCCGCAATGATTGGTGCCTGAGCCAACAGGATGGCGGTGTTTGCCACGTCGCGACGTTTCACAGCCAACGAACGTTGCACCAGAGTCAACCATTGCGCCGGTCCCGATTCGACTCGCAGGCGCTGTGGGCTGTTGTTTGGTTTCTCGGTCGGTGAATTCCCCGCTCGCTTTGCCACGAACTCCCGATGGAACTCTGAGTCTTGATACCGCTGGCACCACATGGCAGTCGGCTGGGTTGCCAAACCTCTCAGCAGCATGTCGGGAACAAGAGGCGTGGCTGATGAGTTCGCGTTGCCGATCGGCAGATTGAAGAACTTGACCGAGTCGGGATAAGCCGGGCCGAAAAACGCCAACCGCCCCGCATCGGCGCTACCGGCATCCTTCGCGACCACGACCACGTTGTCGAGTTTGCTAAACGCTTCAAGACTCGGCTGATGAATCGTCAGCAAAATCGTCTTGCCGGAGTCGGCAAGTTGCCGCAGCACGTCCATGACGATCAACGTGTCCTCCGAAGACAGCCCCGAAGTCGGTTCGTCCAGAAACAGCACCGACGGATCGGTGAGCAGTTCCATCGCCAAGTTCACACGCTTCCGCTGGCCGCCGCTGATTCCCTTGCGTGTCGGCGATCCAATCAACACGTCGTCGATACCGGCCAAACCAAGCTGAGCCAAGACAGCGTCAATTCGCTTGTGAATATCGCGGTTGCTGAAATCTGAAGGGAGACGCAGTCGGGCTGAATAGAACAACGCCTCTCGCACGGTGAGTTCGGAGTGAATGATGTCATCCTGTGAAACGAAGCCGATCATCCCCCGGAATTCGTCAAAGTGCTGGTAAAGGCTGCGGCCGTTGATGAGCACGTCCCCGCTTCGCGGCGGCGTGTACCCGTTGAGCACGTTCATCAACGTGCTTTTCCCCGCCCCGCTCGGCCCCATCAGGCCAACAAACTCAGACGGATAAATCGTCAGCGACACCCCATCGAGCAGCCGCCGTCCAACGGCATCGACACTGATCGCTCGTGCCTCAACCGTCAGATCGCCGCGATAGTCTCGCTGGCGAAAACTTCCATCAGTTCCGAGCGAGAACCGGTAGCTACCGAGACCGACAACATCGCCCGGCTTTACCGTCGTTCGTTCGCGAATCCGCACGCCGTTGACGAACGTGCCGTTTGACGAGTTCAAGTCTTCGACAAACAGATTCGTCCCGTCCCGCGTGATTCGAGCATGTCGCCACGACACCATTGGATAGTCGAGCATGTGGTCGCACTGCGGGTCACGCCCCAGCACCATCGCGTTGCCGCGCAGAGTCACCGTGACCTGAACTGCTTCATGCGGCGACCGGGAGGGCGATCCTCCGTGGCGGACTGCCGAGCCAGCACGGGCCGTCAATTCAGCGGCTCGGCAGGAGCTTCGCTTTTCCTCGTCGGAAGCGACTGGCCCGGAACCGGGCCACGGCATCTCGACAGTTCGTCCCAACGTGATCTGGTCCTGCCGCGAAACGGCCATCGGTTCCTCGACGCGTACGCCGTTGACGAAGGTGCCGTTTGAGGATTGTAAATCTTCCACCACAAACCCGGTGGCCGTGTGCGTCAGGCGACAGTGATTCGCCGAAACATTCGGATGCGGGACGACGACATCGCAGTTGGTTCCACTGCCAACGAGCCAAGTCTTCTGCCGAGCCATCCGCCATCGCCCCCACTCGATCACGGTATCCGGATCGAAAACCGTTGCTCGCCCATTTGAAACTGCGCGGTGCTCCCCAAATCAATCCGGCTGATCCGCAGCCAAATCCCATTCAGCGATTTCGCGTTCGCCAACAGCCACCGGTTTTGCTTGTCACGATACAGTCGAGCATGACGCGGACTCACCATGACGTCGTCCAAGACAATCGAGCACAGCCGCGAATCGCGCCCGATCCAGTGCTCGGTCGAAGTGATAGCGAACCGCTTCTCTTTCCCCGTGTCACCGACTTCCACGAGGTTTGCCAACGCCTTTTGTTCCGCTCGCGACGGAGCCCGTTGCACCTTCCGCGTGGCCGACGAATTCTTTTGGTCAACATCGTCGTCAGCAGCGTCGATCTCAAACCGATAGCGCCGCCCGCCCAGGAGAACTTCCTGTTGGTCCTTCAGTAGCGCGACCGCTGCTCTGACGAATGTCCCGTTGGTGCTTTTGAGATCGTGAAGCTGCCAGAAATGTCGGCCATTGTCGAATACTCGAATGAGTTCGGCATGGCGGCCTGAGATTTCAGTGTCATGGTCAATGACCAAATTCCCTTCGACCCGTCCAATCACGAATGGCGACGCGAAGACGGCAATCTCCTGCCCCTCGTCGTCCTCGTCGAAGCGCACGCAGAGCACCGCCATCGGGGGTCGATTGCGCGGACGGAATGCTTGTGTAGTTGATGGCTCCCGCAATGCGCCAGCCGAGTCACGAGAACTATCACCCCCCGCCGAGGGCGCCGATTTCCGGGCATCTTGAATCGCCTGCCGGACCTCTTCAGCCGATTCCAAAACAGTTCCCGATGACTGCCGTTCGCTCATTTCGCACCCCAAGTCGTGAATGAAGTCCCGTCCGAGCGGCCGTGTTAGACCGACTTCGAGTGCCAAATGTCTTAAGGCGGCACGGACGCATTTCTACGAGCTTCCGCTCGACTGCCGCTCCCGCTGGTCGCTTTCGCGCAAGAAAACAACAAATCGGGCGTTAATGATATAGTCGCTTCTAAATCTATCGACCGGTTGGTCGCAATTGGCCTTCCCCCGATCCATGTACCACTCTGAATGATAGGATCTGGGGTAAAGGGAGCGGCGAACTCCGCCGGGGTATGGCAGTCTAACGCACTATGTGGTCGGCGGTGATTGTAATCGAGCCGCCAGCAATCGACGACCCAGCGAGCTTCCGCCAGGCTCAAGAACAACTCACGGTCCAGCA
>VFZK01000239.1 GCA_016871215.1 Acidimicrobiia bacterium
AGGGAAGTGAACAACATGCTCTGAACCTTTCACAATCCAATTCGACCTGACCGGTTTTCAACAAAAACCGGTCGAAACGAAAGTTCCCGTGCCGGAAAATCGATTTGTTCACAGCTTCCCGGGCAACGGGGCCGTGAACAGCCCAGCGTCGTTTCGGCCAGGTGGAGCGTGAGCCGGAATCCAGACTGCTGTCACGTATTCGCGAGAATGACGAACCGGCGCGCCGCACTTTTCGACACGCCGCACGGCTTGGGGCCGGAACGGCCGCACCGAAATCGGGACCGCCCCAGGGCGGCTGGTGCCGGCGTCGAATTGGCACTGAGGCCAAAGCCTCTCAGATGACGCTACCGTCGTAAATGACGGCGTTTTTCGGAATCACCACAATGTGATCACGGACGTAGAAGTTGCTGCCGTCGAAGTGGCTGCGGTTCTCCGCGTTTGTGATGACTACGTCGTTGCCGATGCGAGCGTCTCGGTCGATGATTGCGTTCTCGATCGTGACGTTCTTGGCAATCCCGATGTTCGGCAGACCCTGGCGGCGATTCTCTTCCATCTGTTGTTGGGTCTCGTACCGTCCCGCTCCGATCACGTAGGAACGCCGGATCGTCGTGCCCTCGTCAATGCGCGTGCGGCAACCCACGATGGAGTGAGCGATCCTGGCACCGTTCAAAAAACATCCGTCAGCGATGATGCAGTGATCCACCTGGCAGTTGTCGATCCTGGACGACGGCAGACACCTCCAGCGGGTGTAGATCGGGTTCGAAACGTCGTAGAGATTGAATTCGGGCAAGTCTGAAGTGAGATCGAGATTGGCTTGGTGAAACGAACGGACTGTTCCGATGTCGGCCCAATACCCGGAGAATCGATAGCCCATCATGCGATGCCGGGAGACGGCTTGGGGAAAGATGTGCTTGGCGAAATCGTTTTCGGTTGTCGAGTTTACAAGGTCGATCAGGAACTGCTTGCCGAAAACATAGATCCCCATCGAGGCCAGATAGCCTCTGCCTTCCGGGAATTTTCTCGCGTCAAAGACTCCGCGTAACGGCATCTCCAAGCCGGGCAAATCCCTTTCCGATGGTTTTTCGTGAAAGTGTGTGATTTGTCCGTGATCGTTCACCCTGAAAATCCCGAAACGCGGGGCCTCCTGCGCCGTCACCGGAATGATGCAGACGGTGATCTCTGCCTCGCTGCCGAGGTGGAAATCGATGAGCTTGCGATAATCCATGCGATACAGGTGATCGCCATAGAGAACGAGGACCATCGCCGCATCGAGGTCCTCAAACTGGCGAACACATTTCCGGACGGCATCGGCAGTTCCCTGGTACCAGTTCGCGTCCTCGGGCGTCTGATGCGCCGCCAGAATGTTGATGAATCCCTGGGAGAAGTGTTCGAGCAGATAGGTCCGGGCGACATGGGCATTGAACGACACCGAATTGAACTGGGAGGTGACGAACACCCGGCGAATGCCCGAATTGATACAATTGCTCAGTGGGATGTCGATGATGCGATACTTGCCAGCCAGCGGGACTGCTGGCTCGGCCCGAAATTGGGTGAGCGGGAATAGTTGCTCACCCGATCCGCCTCCCAGGATAATAGCGACTACGTCGGAAAGGTTCTCGCTCATTCTGAGTCCCTCTAGCCGAATTCTCCCAAAAGAGAGAACTCACGGGAATTATATCGAGGTCAAATCCGTTGGAACCAGAAATCGTTTCGGTGCAATGCGAGCTGAGGGCAGGCTTGGAATCTAACGATTTCATCTGCACAAGCAACGACACTATATAGAAAGGCGTAGACGAAGATGCCGAGCGATTTCAAGAAGCTGATGGCCGGCCGCTTTCTGTTCATTCTGGCCGTACAGGTCCAGACCATCGTGCTCGGCTGGCGCATGTATCTTCTGACCAAGGATCCTCTTTTTCTGGGGCTCGTCGGTCTGGTGGAAGCCATTCCAGCGCTGGGGCTCGCCCTGTATGCCGGTTACATCGTCGACCGAAGCCGTCCGCTCGTCGTGTTCCGCCGAGTCGTTGGAGTCAGCTGGATTTCTGGTTTCGTTCTTCTGGCTTCTCAGCTCCCAGCCGCCGGCGTTGGCGAGCGCATTCAGATCCTGGCGCTTTTCCTGTCTTCGTTTCTGACGGGGGCTGCTCGAGCTTTTTCGCAACCTGCAGTCTTTTCCATGGTGCCGCGGATCATTGGGCGGGAAAACCTGTCGAAGGGGGCGGCTTGGATGGGTTCTTCGCATCAGATTGCCAGCATCTCGGGCCCGGCGCTGGGAGGCCTGTTCTTCGGCTGGCTGGGTGTGTCCGCTTCCTCGGGAATCGTCTGCGCCGTTCTTCTTCTTGCTCTGGGAATCTTGTGGTGGATTGAGGCTTCGCCCGATCCGCTGCCGCGTCCCGACAAAAACGAAAACAAACGAGCCGAGCTGCTGTCGGGTTTGCAGTTCGTGTTTCGCCACCCCATCTTGTTGCCCGCTCTTAGCCTCGATATGATTTCGGTCTTTTTCGGCGGCGTCACTGCTCTGCTGCCCATCTACGCTGGAGAGATTCTGCTCGTGGGTCCGAAGGGGCTCGGTGCTTTGCGCGCAGCACCTGCCATCGGCGCCGCTCTGATGAGCTTGTGCCTGACCCGGTGGGATATTCGAGAGAAGGCCGGGCCTTGGTTGTTCGTGGCGGTCACGGGGTTCGGATTGTGTATTCTGGTTTTCTCGGTGAGCCAGAATTACCCTCTCTCGTTCGCGGCTTTAGCTTTGAGCGGTTCTTTCGACAGCATCAGTATGGTGGTGCGAACGGCTGCCGTGCAACTCTCTTCGCCAGACGCAATGCGCGGCCGAATCTCAGCCGTCAATTCCATCTTCATTGGCTCGTCCAACGAGCTGGGTGAGTTTGAGTCAGGCACTGTCGCCCATCTATTTGGCGCCGTTCCGGCGGCAGTTTTTGGTGGGATTGTTTGCCTGCTGACTGTCATCGCCGTGGCCTGGCTTTCTCAGCCGCTTCGGAAACTCAACCTGGAGGAGTTGCGAATCGCACATGAAGTTCATTCTCATTCTGGAAGGCGATGCTGAAGTTCTCGTGGAATGAGGGAATGTTTTTGCAGTTTCCTGGGATTCACTTCTCAAAATTCGTCTGGAAGAACCATCTCGACACGACTGTGGAGACTGCTTTGACGGGTTAGCGCGCTTCACGGCTTTGAACACCATGGACAGTTTGATTGTCAACGAGGGACGGGCTCATGTGCGGCACTACTTGCTGGACGTAGGCTCCACCTTCGGAATGGGCGCCAACGGCCCTCGTGAGTGGAGTGAAGGTTACGAGTACCTGTTCGAGGGAGACAAACTTCTGAAACGCCTGATGAGCTTTGGGCTCTACCTGCAGGCCTGGCAAACGGTTCCTTACCAACAGCACCGAGCACTCGGCCGTTTCCAGGGAGATCGCTTCGATCCCGATGCCTGGAAGACCCGCGTTCCCGTATCGGCCGTTCTGAGGGCCCGTGACGACGACAATTTCTGGGCCGCGCGCCGCGTGATGGCTTTCAGCGACGAACTGATCCGGGCGCTCGTCAAGGTGGGCCGGTTCAGCGATCCTACGGCAGAGAAACTTCTTGCCGAAGCCCTCATCAAGCGACGCGACAAGATCGGACAGGTCTTTCTGGGTCGCATCAATCCGCTGGTGAACTTTGCTCTGACCCCTTCGGGCAGGTTGACGTTTGAGAATGCCGCAGTGAAGTTCGGTGGCGCCAAGGCTCCGCCTGCCTATGCGGCCTTGTGGTCCGTTTTCGACAACAACACCGGAACGTCGCAGGCACTGCAAGAAACCAGGGGCTCAAGCGAGTCTCTGCCTGCGCCTGGGTTGCCAGAGGTCCCTGGAAGTTTTGTCGCCGTCGAAGTCCGGGCCATCGATCCAGCCCATGCCTCCTGGGCTAAACCCGTGCGGGCCACTTTTCGTCGAGTGAATCGCGAGTGGAAACTGATTGGGTTGGAACGTACCGACGAGACAGAACCCACGGTGTTTGCAAAGCGGTGATTGGCCTTTGACGCCTACGGACTGGCAACGATGCAGCAATCCCCTCGACACGGCTGGGGCTAGTCGGCCCGCTGGCAACCGAGCCGTCCTCTGACCCCGGCCGTTAGATTCGCAGCCAGGCAGACCACGCGTTCCGGCCCCGAGATCCACAAAAAATGCGGGACGCTGTCGTTCTGAGTTACGATAGCGCTGCTGCAGAACTCTTTTCCCATCGCTCACGCTCTGCCCTAAACGAATGAACTGGTTCCTGCGTTACGGTTTGTTTCTGGCGACTCTCACCGCAGCCCGGCCGTTCGGCTTGGCTGTCAAAGCCGAGGACTCGCGGGTCAGTTTTCAGCGCCAGATTCTGCCCATCCTGGAGCGGCGATGTCACGCTTGTCATCAAACCGGCAATGAAAGTGGGCAGCTGAATCTCACCCGCTATTCTTTGCTTCGCAAAGGCGGCCGCCTGGGAACGGTTCTTGTTCCAGGCAAGCCAGAAGACAGCTTGCTTGTAAGCATGATCAGCGGAGAACCGCCGCGCATGCCGATGTCGGGCGGGCCGCTCTCAGAAGAGGAAATTCGCCTGATCCGCACGTGGATTGCCCAGGCCGCAAACGATGAAGGGGAATCAGAAAAGGCCTCGCCGGCGACCTGGTGGTCCTTCAAGCCGATAACGCGCCCGGCGACGGCACCCGCCAGCGATCCCTGGATACGGACACCGATCGATGCGTTCATCTGGGCAAAACTTCAAAGAGAGAGGGCTGATACCCTCTCCAGAGGCCGACCGCCGCACGCTGATTCGGCGCTTGACCTACGACCTGCATGGCCTGCCACCTAGTCCGGAAGAAGTGCGAAGTTTTCTAGACGACCGATCGCCGTTAGCTTACGAGAAGTTGGTCGACCGGCTTCTCGCCTCTCCACGCTATGGCGAACGCTGGGCAAGGCATTGGCTCGATACGGTGCACTATGGTGAGTCGCATGGCTACGACAAAGATAAACCGCGTCTCAACGCCTGGCCGTATCGCGATTACGTGATTCGTTCGTTCAACGACGACAACCCCTATGCCCGCTTTGTGGAGGAGCAGCTGGCAGGCGACGTTTTGTTTCCAGACGACCCACAAGGGATCGTCGCGACGGGCTTCCTTGCTGCAGGCCCTTGGGATTTCGTCGGTCACGTGGAGCTTCGGGAAGACACGGTGGACAAGCGCATTGCCCGGCTGCTCGACCGCGACGATATGGTGATGACTGCCATGTCCACCTTCGCCAGCCTGACGGTCCACTGCGCGCGCTGTCACAATCACAAGTTCGACCCCATCACGCAGTCGGACTACTACAGCCTGCAAGCTGTGTTCGCCGGTGTCGACCGTGCCGATCGTTCCTATGATGACGACCCCAACGTCCATCGCTCCCGACAGGCGCTGCTGGCAGAGAAACGCCACGTTCGTGCCGAACTCCAACCCTACTTGGACTTGGCAGAGAAGGTGCGCAGCGACCAGACAGAAGAACTCGACGCTCACATCAAAGCGCTGAGGGCAAAGCTAAACGACTTGCCGAAGCCTGCCCCGGAAGAGGGCGAGAGCGCTGGCCTGCAGAACCAACGGAGAGCGATTCAGCAGGACATCGATAAGACGCTCGCTCAGCGGAAGGCAACGGCGCTCGCGCTCCTTGAAACGTCTGATCGAGATCGCCTGCAGGCGCTTGAGACCCAAGTCGCGGCAATCGATCGCAGACTCGGCGAACTACCGCCGGCGAAGCTGGTTTACGCGGGCGCCGACTTCTTTGAGCCGCAAGGCAAGTTCAAGCCTGCCTTGACGCCACGCCCGGTGCATCTGCTGCAGCGCGGGAGTGTAGAATCGCCGGGTGAGTCGATGCAACCGGGAGCCGTTGCGGCCGTCTCCGGACTAGCTTCCCGCTGGCCCTCGAGACCGGGTGAGCGAGAGGGCGGGCGCCGCGCGGAACTGGCGAAATGGCTCACGGCCCGAGACAATCCGTTGACGTGGCGCTCGATCGTCAATCGAGTCTGGCACTATCACTTCGGCGCAGGCATCGTCGATACCCCCAGTGACTTCGGTCGGATGGGATCGCCGCCCACCCACCCCGAATTGCTCGATTGGCTGGCGGCGGAGTTCAGAGACAGTGGCGGCTCGATAAAACGGCTGCACCGGCTCATTCTGCAGAGCGCTGTCTACCGCCAGTCTTCTGCGGGCAACGCCAAGCACTCCAGACTGGATGCCGGCAACCAATGGCTCTGGCGCATGAACCGGTGGCGCCTCGACGCCGAGTCGGTGCGCGATTCGGCGCTGGCCATCGGCGGCCAGCTTGACTTGACCATGGGAGGCCCATCGGATCGGGAGTTCTTTTTCAAAGATGACCATTCCCCGATCTACGACTACGCGCGCACCGACGCCGTTCTGGTTTCTCCCCATCGCCGTGGTATTTACCGCTTTCTGGTGCGTAGCGTCCCCGACCCGTTCATGGAAAGCCTGGATTGCCCGGACGCGTCCCTGCTGACTCCTAAACGCAACACGACGCTGACGACCCTGCAGGCGCTGGCGATGTTGAACGATCCGTTAATGCTGAAACAGGCCGAAAGCTTCGCCCAGCGCCTGCGAGGGCTCCACGCAGACCTGGCTGGCCAAATTCGCCAGGCTTACTGGTTGGCGCTGGCACGCCCGCCCAACCGGCAAGAGCTGGCGTTGCTGCTGGCGCATACCCGAAAACATGGGCTGGAAAACTTCTGCCGGCTCCTGTTCAACAGCAACGAATTCCTGTTTGTCGACTAAGACCCGAGTGTCTAGAGAAACCATGACCCCGTCTCATCGATGCCCATCGCAGCAGCGTCTCTTCGATCTCGACAACACCGTCAAATCCGTCGATCGCCGCCGCTTTCTCTGGAACTGGGGAGGAGGTCTGGGAGGCATCGCCCTGGCTCATCTGCTCGGACGAGCGGGTTTGCTGGCGGATACGGCTGCCGTCAACCCACGCCCGAAGTTGAATGGCGGGCTGCACCATCGCGCCCGAGCCAAGCGGGTGGTCCAGCTCTTCATGTCGGGCGCAGCGAGCCAGGTCGATACTTTCGACTATAAGTCTCTGCTCATCCGAAAGAGCGGCGAGAAGTTCGATCCGGGTGGCAAAGTTGAGCTGTTCCAAAGCGCCCCGGGCCCTGTCATGAAAAGCCCGTGGGACTGGAAGCAGCATGGAAGCTGTGGCAAATGGATCAGCAGCTTGGTTCTGCATCTGGCTTCCTGCGCGGATGAGATGGCGTTCCTGCATTCGATGATTTCGAAGTCCAACGTGCATGGGCCGGCTACGTTCATGCAGAACTCAGGTTTCGTTTTGCCTGGATTTCCGAGCATCGGAGCCTGGATTTCCTACGGCCTTGGAAGCCTTGCAGACAATCTGCCCACGTTCGTCGTGTTGCCCGATGTACGAGGCTTTGCGCCAAACGGTCCGGGCAACTGGACCGCCGGCTTTTTGCCGGCCTCTCATCAGGGAACGATGATCCGGGTGGGTCGATCCAACCCGATTCACTATCTGTTCCCGCCGGAGTCCTCGAAATTCATCACACGCGAGAGCGAGGCCGAAAGCCTGAAGGTACTGCGGCAACTAAACGAGGCTCACCTGGCAGCGCGTGAAGGCGACTCTCGGCTGGAAGCGCGCATTCGATCGTATGAGATGGCCGCCAGCCTTCAGGCTAGCGCACCCGAGGTGCTGGACGTTTCCAAGGAGTCTCCGTTAACCCGAAAACTCTATGGCATCGACGATCCCTCAACCCAGGATTTCGGCCATCGTTGTCTCGTCGCGCGGCGCTTGCTGGAGCGAGGGGTCCGCTTTGTGCAGGTCTGGAGCGGCGCCGACAATGGCTTTCCACGCCGCAACTGGGACAGCCACGAAGACCTCGCCAAGGATCACGCCGACATGGCCAAAGAGATGGACCAGCCTGCCGCGGCCTTGATTCAAGACCTGAAGTCACGAGGCTTGCTCGAAGACACGATCGTGTACTGGACAACGGAGTTTGGACGAATGCCGTGCAGCCAGGGTGGCAAAGGGCGAGACCACAACCCGTTCACGTTCACCTCGTGGCTGGCAGGCGGAGGGGTGAAGGGCGGTGTGAGTTATGGGTCGAGCGATGAATGGTCCTACAAAGCCGCCGAGAACCCGATCTATTGCTACGACGTGCATGCCACCGTGCTGCACCTGCTGGGCATCGACCACAAACGGCTAACCTTCCGCCACAACGGCATCGACCGCCGCCTCACCGATGTCCACGGCGAAATCATCTCTGCCATTCTCGCCTAGCTTTTTGCGCGAGAGTCACTTGAAGCCTAGCTAGTTTCTGTCGCGAAACTCGGAAGCCCTTGCTGGGACGGGTTCTTAGAGTTTTCTTGGCCTCTGAAATCAACGCCTTCTAACCGCGCTTTGCGAGGCGTTGGCCGCGGGGCGGTTTCC
>VFZK01000240.1 GCA_016871215.1 Acidimicrobiia bacterium
TCGTGGAACGGACCTTTGCCTGGCTAGGCCGTTATCGCCGACTCAGCAAGGACTACGAGTATTTGCCCGAAACCAGTGAGGCTTTCATCAAGATCGCCATGATTCACCTGATGCTCCGCCGCCTGGCCCAGCATTCAGAGGGTTTTTAAACACCCTCTAAGGGACGCCGCGGCCCTGTTCGTACATGATGCCGAGATTGTGCTGGGCTGGCGGGTGGCCGCGGCGGGTTGCGGCGCGAAACCACTTCACAGCTTCATCGTCGTTTTGTGGAACCCCACGGCCGCTGACATACCTCATTCCCAGCATCGTCTGTGCCGAGACGTTGCCCTGTTCCGCCGACCGAAGAATCCATTTCACGGCCTCTGTGTCGTCGCGCTGGACGCCCCGGCCGCGGGAATACATCATGCCAAGATACAGTTGCGCTTCCGCATGACCGTCCTCGGCCGCGGGACGCAATTCCCGCAGGGCAGTCTCGTAATCGCCATTCTGAAATGCGAGCTTGCCAGCCAGAAAGTCGGCTTGTGCTGGAAGTGTCAGGCTCGCCACCAGGGCAACATGCCCTGAAAGTTGAAGGAGTCTAGCGAGCATCGGTTCCTGCCTCCTGCGAGTCGATCTGAAAGATCCGTTTCTAGGTAATTTGTGCCAACGCGCCGGATTTCTCAACAACAAAGTAAGGTGATTTGGAACGTCTAGGCTGAGCTAGGCAGAACCGCACGGTCCTTCGGTTTGCCCGCCGTTTTCGATTGCACCTTGCACCAGGCGCCAGGCCAGTGAATTCGTGCTATAGTTCTCCCCTCGTCGATGAATCGTGTGGCCCCTCAGTCGAAGGAATCTCATCTCTAGCGGAGCTACGTCATGTTTCTTCCAAAAATCGTCCGTGTTCAGCAAAGCTTCGATGCAACGCGTGTTACAGATATTCCCAAGACAGTGGCTGAACAACTCGGCAAACTGGGCTTGGGGAACCTCCTCAAGCCAGGCCAGAGTGTCGCGATCACAGCCGGTAGTCGCGGCGTCGCCAATATCGCGAACATCACACGCGCGCTTGTCGATGAACTCCGGAAGCTAGGAGTTCGCCCATTCATTATCCCGGCTATGGGAAGCCACGGAGGCGGGACTGCCGACGGACAACGGTCGGTGCTCGAGCATTACGGGATCACCGAAAGCACCATGGGAGTGCCGGTGCGGGCAACCATGGAAACGATCCAGGTTGGAGAGACTGTCCAGGGCATCCCAGTCTTCTTAGACCGATTTGCGGCCGAAGCCGACCATGTCGTGGTGGTGAATCGCATCAAGCCACACACAGATTTCGACGGGGATATCGAGAGCGGCCTTTGCAAGATGATGACGATCGGGTTGGGGAAGCATACCGGTGCAATTCATTACCACCGGGCCAACATCAAGTATGGCTACTACACCGTGATTACCAGCGTCGCGCGGGTGGTGCGCGAGCGGTGCCGGATTCTGTTTGGGCTTGGGATCGTGGAGAACGCTTACGACGAGACAGCGACGATCGAAGCGATGGCAACGCCGACGATGGAAGCTGACGAGAGGCGCCTGCTGGTTGTGGCCAAAGCCAATTTGGCGCGCATTCCATTCGACGAAGGCGACGTACTGGTAGTGGATGAAATGGGCAAGAACATCAGCGGCGCGGGAATGGATACGAACGTCATTGGCAGGAACATTAGCCAGCGCGAGCGTGTGCCCGTCAAACCTTGGTTCACTCGAATCTTCGTTCGCGACCTGACGGAGGAGTCTTACGGCAATGCCGTAGGCATCGGCTTGGCCGACATTGTCAGCCGGCGGCTGGTCAACAAGATCGACTATGCTCCGACCTACATCAATGCCATCACCAGCACCAACGTCGAAGCCGCCCGGGTGCCCGTGACCTTCGACAGCGACCGTGAAGCCATCGAGACCGCTTTTTCGACTTGCGGCACGGAGGCTGAGGCTTGCCGCATGGTCTGGATCAAGAACACGCTCAAGCTGGATCAATTCATTGCGACCGAAACTCTCCTGCCGGAGATTGAGAATAAGCCTCACCTCAAAGTGCTGGACCGGCTGGGCGAATTGCCGTTTGATCGGGAAGGAAATCTGAGGCAGTTACTATAGAGCTTATCGATCGCTAGGGTAAGGGCCGCATAGCTGCAGTCTCACCCCCACGGCGAAAGCGAGCGACGTCAGACAACCAAGTAATCGTCTCCGTTGGTAGCCGCGGTAACCGTTTGAAGCGCAGCACTCCTTATTCAGAACTCATCAGAACTCATCACACACGCCAGCTCGATGGCATTCACCATGCTTTCCGGGTTGGCTGTCAATTGGCCTGCGATGTCGAAGGCTGTGCCGTGATCGACGGAAGTGCGAATCATCGGCAGGCCAATCGTCACGTTCACGCCGCTGTCGAACCCCATCAACTTCAAGGGAATGTGCCCCTGGTCGTGATAAAGGGCGACGACCAAGTCAAACTCGCGCCGGTTCATGCGATGGAAGATCGTGTCTGGCGGAATTGGGCCCGTTACATCCAGTCCTTCGGATTGTGCCGCAGCGACTGCCGGAGCCACTTCTTCGATCTCTTCCCGCCCGAACAAACCGCCTTCGCCGGCGTGCGGATTCAGGCCTGCGACGCCGATCCGTCCTTTCCCGATGCGCAATTGCTGCAGTGCGGCTACCCCATAACGAATCGTCTTGAGAATGCGCTCCTGGGTCACGCAGTCGAGGGCCTCGCGCAAGCTGAGGTGGGTGCTGATGTGCAGGGCGCGCAGATGGCCGACCACGAGCAGCATGCGGACTTCTGAAACGCCGCACAGCGCAGCCAGATATTCCGTATGCCCCGGTGCGTTGATGCCGGCTTGTTGAGCGGCTTCTTTGTGAATCGGGCCGGTCACCAACGCGTCGAGTTCTTTGGCAAGACACAGGTCCACGCCGGTGCGGATATACTCGAGCGCGGCTCGGCCGCTGGCAACATCCACCTGCCCCACTCGGACGCTGGAGAACTCAATGTTTTTCAGGTCCAAAACCTGTAGATCCGACGCTTCAGTCTTGGCTGCTGCCGGACGATTGATCGCTCGGAGCGTTCGCGTGGGTGCAAGACGCTCCGCGTAGTAACGCACGACCGACAGGTCGCCAATCAAAATCGGCACGCATCGGGCCGTGACCGCAGGGGTGAGCACAGCTTTCACCGCAACCTCGGGCCCGACCCCAGCAACATCGCCGAGGGTAATTCCAATTCTGGGTTTTGAGGGCATCGTTTTCCTACGATTGACAGGACGCGCCATCAAAGCACGGCCGTGCCGAGGACGATAAACCACCCTGCTCTGAAAGGCACGAAAGATCGACTCACTTCCCTTGAAGCTCGCAGTCGCCTGAGACTCACCAAAGCAGCACGATCGGAGGCGCCACCGCGATGTTTCGCAAGCCAACGCATGGCGAGGGTACCTCAAGCTCAATCGCGCTGCCGGCGCTGAAAACCCTTGGTCCGGGCGCCAACTCTGCCGCTGCGCTTCTTCCCAGGCCTCACTCTCCTTTCAAGAATGCGATGGCCTTGGCTAAGGTCTCCGTCCGCCCGAAGCCGCCTGCTTTGGTGACTAAAGGTTGGTTGCTCAAATGTCCACCGACCCACTGGCCATAGGGGACTCCCGGTTGTACTTCGCCCTCGACCCGGATCGCAGTCGCTTCGAGGCTTCTGAAAAGCTTGATCGATGTGTCGCCGCCGATCAGGACCAATCCGATGTTCTTCACGGCTGCCAGGCAGCCCGTGGCCACCAACTGGAGCGCATCCTGGAGGCGTTGCAGCTGGTCTGTCGATTTGATCGGCTTAGCCAAACGAACGCTCAGTGCCACGTCTTGGCCTTGTTCCAGCAGTGCCACCAAGTTCCGGAGCTTTCGTTGGCATAGGGCCCTATCCTCGGCGTCCTGGTCCTCGAGCCAGCACACCGTTGTGCCTCCTTGCTCCAGGCAGGCCAGCTGATCCTTGTTCGCAGGATTGAAACTGCCATTGATCACCAGTGACTGCACGCACGCACGACGCGGCCCCGAAGGCGCTTGTATCCGAAGCCCCCAGCCCAAGGGCAAGTAGCGAGCGAGCCCACCGGATCCGGCCCACAGAATCCTGCGATCAAGGCGGCAGCTTGCCAGGGCGATCGTTTTGACGTCTTCCTCGGTCTCCGCGTCGCACACGAGAAAGGGAAACCCGTGGAATTGGGCTGCTTCCATTTCCCTGGCAGTGGCGGCAGCGCCTCGCTTGAGCGTGGTACAGCGGATATGACGGACCCGATTGCCAAACTGGGCCCGCAGCGCCTGAACCAGATCTCCTGGCTCGGCTGAGCCGCTGAGATCTCCGTGAGGAAGGGCATGAAATCTCGATTCCAGGCCAGGCCGGCCGTGAACGCGCTGAATGCCATCGACGGTGGTCCTTCCCCAGGCCGGAAACGCTGGGGCAACGATAACGATTTCCGGTTTTGTGGCCCTGGCCATGCCATCCAGTTCGGCGATCCAAGGGCCTTTCAGAGTTGAGTCCAGTTTCTTGTAAAACGGCAGGTATCGAGCGTTGAGCAGCTTCAGTGCGAGGCTAAAGACTTTCTGTCGTGCTGCGTTAGCCTCGTCCTTTCGCGACTCCGAGTTACAGACCAGGAACTGGGGTTGGCGCGTGCCGCAAGTGGCCAGTTGCATTACTTCAGGTCGGAACCCGTACAAAGCAAACTGGCAGGCCGTGTCGCAGGCGCCGGTAAGATCGTCGGCGATGACTGCCAGCCTGGAGTCTGGATACTCGACCACTGGCAAAAATGAAGTCATAGCATTGGAGTTGGCGCTTCTAAGAAAATGACCAGGTAACTCCTTTGATTCCATGAAGGCAACTCGTAGGGTGCGTTCGCTTCTTGAACGCACCACAACCTGGTCCGATTCCTATCGAGGATGCGTCGGAAAGCGCGACGCATCCTACAGTTTCTTTCTCACTTCACACCGCGCATGCCTGCGGTGTTGGGTACTCCTCTGAAAACAAGACTGCGAGGATTTCTGGGTCTCGAGCCCGAGCGAATGACCTTTTCAAACCGTTTCGACACAGCGGCAATCAATCCAGATCGATCAGTGGCTGCGGCTGGCGCGCATCTCGGTGGTGCTGTCAGAACAGGCTTCGGCATAGTCTCGGATCGTTTCGCGGATGTGGTGCCACACGATATGAACCGGCTGGTTGGAGATCTTCCCGTCCCGGATGTGCTCGAACCCTGTAGGTAGGAACTGCTTCAGGAGACTCATCGGTAACGGATGCTCTGTAAGATTGGCGATCAGAACCCCGACAGCATGCTGAACCGCAGGCTTGGGCCAGTAATAACGAATGCGGTCGCTAAAACTGTACTTGCGCGCCAGTGCCAGCTCGCCTTCGCTGCCGGTGAAGTAACCGGCCCAGTGCTTGGGATCTTGGACCATGGCCTCATCGGTCACTTTGATCAGATTCGAGGGCGTCAGCTCGGGTTTTGTTGTAAGCCACTCCTCTTCAGCGTGTGCAAGCCCAAACAGCGCTTCGCGCAACGCAAACGTCAAGGCCGGTCCAACTTTCAGAATTGCGAAGTGATCTTCTACCATCTGGCGAAGATGCTCCTTGCGCTGGTAGTCGGTCGAATGGGCTTCGAACACGATGCCTGGAACGGCCTCGATCATGTGAGACAGCGGCCTGGCTTGTGACCGGTTATAGGTGTGGACAAAGTCGTTGGTGAATTCGACCCCTGGCTGAACCACCAGTCCAATCACCCGGCTCCAGGCACTTTGCAAGTTGCGACGCAAGAACGTCTGTTGAAACAGATCCAGCGTCCGGCCTGCTTCAGCGGGGGAGGTTGCCTGCAGAACATTGTGATCTGCAACTACTCCGCCCGGCGCGGGCACCTCGGTGCCAACGACATAAAGTGGCTGTATGCCCGCGCGCGAAGCTGCCTGCTCGGCTGCCAGACAGAGTTCGGCTGCCCTTGCGGCGGAAAGCTGCGGTTCGAGGGGACGATCAGGGTCGTCGTCGGCGCAGTGCATCGATGCATCGAGATGGATCTTCACATACCCAGCCTCGACATAGTCGCTCACGGTCTGCCGGGCTTTTTCGAGGGCTTGCCCCGAGGGTTCTGTCCGCCATGGATAGGGACCGAGGTGATCGCCTCCGAGGATCACCCGACCTGGTGGAAAGCTCGCCGAACGGGCAATTCGGGCGATGAATGCGGCGAAATCGGCCGGCGTCATCCCGGTATAGCCGCCGAATTGGTTGACCTGGTTGCAGGTGGATTCGATCAGCAGGTCGCTGCCTTCGCTCAGGGCCTGCTGCATGGCGGCTTCGATCACGAACGGACTCGCGGAGCAAATCGCGTAGACGCCCTTCGCAGCCCCATGTTTCTGTGCGGCAACCATCGCATGCAAGGAATCGGGCGACGCAAAGCGGAGCATGTCTTCTCCAAGGGCAACGGTCAACGAGCCGCCCTTTAGTTATCACCAGCGATCAGCTCTTATGAAATGCTGCTGTCCGGCCATCGGGACGGCCTGCTTGGTCCGCGCTTGGATTTGGACAGGAGCTGCTTGACTCCGGTCAGAACGGGTTCGATTCTCTCACAGCTTCACAGCGCAAAGCATGTCTGAATCCTGTCTGGTTTGAGGCTGGGCCATCCGCGAGCGGCCATGAGGTACGGCGAAGGCGCCGCCATTTGTGCGAGTGTTGCCTCCTGCAGCCCGGCCGCGACACACCGGGCGTGTAATCCGGCTGAGTTGCACGGACGATGTCGCGCAGCGAATCGTCGGACGCACACAACTCCTTTTGGCTATTCTTCCTCAAGCGAGGGGAAGGAAATGGCCAAGAAAATATCGAGACGTCTTTCTTTGGGACTACTGGGCAGCAGTCTGTTCTCCCACAACGCCTCTCTGAGCTTCGCACAACAGCAGGCCAAGCCAGATCGGAAAACCTGGGAAACGAAGAATCGATTCATGCTGGCCTGGCACGGAACGTTTGCCTGGAACATGCCAGAAGGTTTTCTCCATCCTTACCCGAACGGGCATCCTTTTTCATGCCAGCGTGCGGATGGCAAGATCGTGACCACCTACTACCGCACGAGCGATCCCTTGAACTACTCGAGTACGGTCGTTGAGGCTGTGATCTGGGAGGCAAACGCTCCCAGTTGATCGCAGAAGGACCCACTGAGCTTGAGGCTTTTGAACTACTGCCTCCAAAAGAACCTCACAAGGTTGCCAAACGAATCCGGCCGAGGCAAAAGGTGTTTTTTGTGAGCCGAGCTCTCCGGAGTCTTGACGCGAACGGGAGCTGTCAACAGTTCTACAGAACTGAATGCCGCTGTCGCGCAGGGGCCTGAACCCCTTGCACGGGAAGAGGGACACGGGCGGTCGTCCCCAAGCCTGGCGTACTATCGAGTTCGATCTGGCCTCCATGCTGAACAATGATCTGCTGGCTGGTAAGTAGTCCCCACGACGTCCGCACCGTGCCGCCCCGGGACACAAACTTGGGATCAAAGACTCCCTTGATCTCGGTCGGATTCATCCCGCGGCCATTGTCCTCGATTCGAATCTCCACCTGTCCATCGCTGTGTTTCGTCGAGATTCTGATGCAGCCATCCTGATTCAGCGACTGGAAGGCGTTGCGCAGCAGGCTGCAAAAGGCCATGCCGATTCTTTGTGGCTGGCAAAGCACGTCGGGCAAAGGATTCAGATGGGTTTCCACGTTCGCCGCAGTGCCTATCTCCGCTTGAACCATGTCGAGGGCGTGCAGCAGCTCGCGATTCAGATTCGCCTTTTGAGTGCTGGCCTCCTCGAGGTGAGTGAATTGGCGCAGGCGATCCAGCAAGCCCGCCATCCGTTTTGCCGCAGTGAGCGAACCGGTGTTGAGTTCCAGAGAAATTGCCAGCAGCTTCGAAATCTCGGCGAGAGCGCTGGACGGTTCCGCCACGGCGGCCCGCAGTTTCAGTGATAGAGCTTCCTGGGTGGAAAGGTTTCCCACGACCACAGCAAGGGGATTGTTCAGTTCGTGACTGAGCGCTGCGGCGACTTGGCCCTGAGCCGCTGCCTTTTCCGACACCAGGAGCCTGGCCTGTGTCTGCTGAAGATTGGTGAACGCCTCGGTCAACTGCTTGCGCAAAACAAACTCGGTTCTGCGGCTGCGATGAAGCACGGCAGCGAGCAGCATCGAGAGGACTCCCGTGACGAGCAGCGATGTGTTGTGAAGCACGAAACTCGTGGCTGGAGGCCACCCTGCCGTAGGATCGAAGCGCAGACCAATCCATGAATACGCAATTAGGAAATGATGAATATCACGCTTGCTCCGGCGAAGAAAAGGCGATAGTCTGCCGGGCATGAGAAAACCAAGAACTTCCAAACCCAAAAGCATTTTGACGGTGAAAGAGTTTCGCCAGCAGTTTGGAGATGAGGAGCAATGCTGGCAGCATTTGACCCACAAGCGCT
>VFZK01000241.1 GCA_016871215.1 Acidimicrobiia bacterium
CCTGAGCGTCACGCTTTTCGAGAAAACCCCGATTCTACGGGCTTTCTCAGCCACCGACCCCAAACAAGAAAAAGGCAGTTCCTGTAACCAGTTGCATCTATTCAACTAACGTTGGGACAGTAGTGATGTTGATTAGTTTGGTCGGGGCGAGAGGATTTGAACCTCCGACCCCCTGCGCCCAAGGCAGGTGCGCTACCAGGCTGCGCTACGCCCCGACTGTGAAGCGAGGGATTGTAGATTACTTCCCAAATGAGCGCAACGAGGATCTACCCGACAGTTACCCGACAGTACCCGACGTTACCTCACTTCAGCTGACTCTCGTCGAACGGCTCGCGATCGCGGCGACTGCTTCCCCATCCAGCGAGTGTAGCCCGAGGGTGGGCAGAGGGGAGAGCGTGTGCTCTCGATCCACTCGAGAAATGCGTTCAGCGACCCGTGGGAACGGTAATCCGGCTCGTCAGCAAGCTGCCGTGAAGTATTTCCTGGTTTCATCTGCAAGGATGGAAGCTGCCAGATTCTCCAGAAGCTCCCTCGCCCCTTCCTTCCTTGCGATGGAGGGGCGACCGCGCCCTTGATATCTTGGGCAGGGGGAGCCACACTCATCGCGCCGTTTGCGGTGGTCGAGGGCGGTGGCAGATCGCCACGAAAAACCCACGGCCAGCACGGGGGCGGTGTTGCCCCGGTGTTCCCACGCGCTGATCGTGGCTACCGAAAATCTGAGACGCAAAATTGAAAAGCGAGAACAACATTCCGTCAGTGAAAATCGTGCGACTCCGTTTCAGCTGCAGTGACGGACAAGGAATGGATGCGCCGGGCTTTTACGGAAACGACATTGTCCTGGTTCTGCAGAATGCCTTCGATCATGAGAAATCTGCCACGCGTGAGCAGAATCCGATTACGTTCGTAGACGTCCGGCGTCACAATCGCATTGGCGATGCCCGTTTCGTCTTCCAGACTCAGGAAAAGGAATCCTTTGGCCGTCCCTGGCCGCTGGCGGGCGATGACGCAGCCGGCAATGCGAGTAAATCGTCCGTCCGGAATCGCTTTTAGATCGCACGCTCGCTTGATGTGCATCTCATCCCAATCCGGACGGCGATGGGCCATGGGATGGCGTCCCACCGTGAGCCCGGTGCCGTGAAAGTCGCTTACCAGGCGCTCTTCATCGGTCATGGGCGACAGCGGTGACGGCGCCTCTACCGGTTGGCTTTGCCTGAACAACGCACCGGGCGGGCGAACGGCCCTCTCCACTTGCCAAAGGGCGTCTCGCCGGTGAAAGCGGGTCTCCAGACTGTTCAAAGCTCCAACTTTTGCAAGCATCGTCCATTCATTTTTGTTGAGCGCTGGAACCCGCAGGGTGATGTCTTCAATCGATGAAAACGCTCCTGTAGCTCGAGCTCGGACTAGAGCTTCGGCAGACTCCTTCCGCAAACCGCGCACATAGCGGAGCCCGAGGCGGAGAATGGGGCAAGAGGCGCTTCCTTCACCTCTGTGGAGAGGTGAGGGGATTGTGCAGGCCGTTGCGCTTGCCTGGCCAAGGCCAAACAAGCCCGCCGACACTAGGGCTGACGGGATTGAGGCGACACTGTGGAATTTCCCCTCACCCCCAACCCCTCTCCCGCGTTGGGGAGAGGGGAGCCGAGTTTTGTGTTGGGGTTCAATGTCTTCACAACTTCCCTCTTTCACGTTGGGGCGCGGGGCACCGAAACGTTTCAAATGATCCCCACCGCTCATCGCTGTGGACGAAGAGGGGAGGTCATTTCCCGGCTCCAACGTACATAGCCACTCCGAACGCAACACATCGACTGGCTTCACTTTCAAACCATGTCGTTGGGCATCTTTGACTAGGGTGGCTGCTGAATAGAACCCCATGGGCTGGTTGTTCAAGAGCGCGGCAGTGAAGGCAGCCAGGTAGTGGCATTTCAGGTAGGCGCTCGCATAGGCGATCAACGCAAAGCTGGCGGCGTGCGATTCGGGAAATCCATAGAGAGCAAATGAGGAAATGGACGCAATAATCTCTTCTTGGGCTTCCGGGCTGATGTTGTTCTGTTCCATGCCGCGCCGCAGTTTGTCTTCGATTTCCTGCATTCGTTCTCTCGATCGTTTATGGCCCATTGCCCGCCGCAATTCTTCCGCCTCTCCGCCCGTGAAGTTGGCTGCCGTCATCGCAATGCGCAGGAGCTGTTCCTGAAACAGGGGTACTCCCAAGGTCCGCTTCAAGATGGGTTCGAGTGAAGGGTGGGCATAGCGGACTGGCTCCCGGCCTTGCCGGCGCTTCATATAGGGATTCATCATCTTGCCGACGATAGGACCCGGGCGAATGATGGCGACCTGTACCACCAAATCGTAAAACCGTTGGGGACGGTTGCGCGGCAGTGCCGACATCTGAGCCCGGCTTTCGACTTGAAACATGCCCACAGTGTCGGCCTGCTGCAACGTGCGATACACTTCGGGATCGTCTTGCGGCAATTGAGCCAGGTCGAGGGGGGCGCCGTAATGTTGTGGTACCAGTGTGAGGCAGTCTTTCAGAACGGCCATCATGCCCAGCCCCAGCAAGTCCACTTTGACAATTCCCAGGTCGGCACAGTCGTCCTTGTCCCATTGCACGACCACGCGCCCCGGCATGCTGGCTGGCTCTAAAGGCACGACTGAATCGAGCTGGCCTTGGCAAATCACCATGCCGCCTGAGTGTTGCCCCAAATGGCGCGGCAAGTCCTGGAGACGGGTGGACAGCTCCAGGTATTTGGCAATGCGTGGATGCTCCAGATTAAAACCGGCCTGGCCGAATTGGTTCTCCAGAATGTCGGTCGCACCTTTCCATTCCCAGGAGCCAATGAGCGAGGCGAGCCGATTCAACGTGTCTGGATCGAACCCGAGCACTTTTCCCACCTCGCGTGCGGCCGAGCGTCCGCGATAAGTGATGACGTTGGCTGTCATCGCGGCACCCAGCTTGCCATAACGTTGATAGACGTATTGAATGGCCCGCTCGCGAGCGTCTCCGCTCGGCAGGTCCAGATCGATGTCAGGCCATTCGCCGCGTTCTTCGGAAAGAAATCGCTCAAACAGCAGTTCCATGCCGACCGGATCGATCGCGGTGATGCCAAGCGCATAACAAACGGCGCTGTTGGCTGCGGAACCCCGGCCCTGCACTAGAATTCCTTCCTGGCGGCAAAAGCGAACGATGTCCCAGACAATCAGGAAATAGCCCTCGAGATGCAGTTTTTCGATGAGGCACAACTCACGCTCAATCTGCTGCTGCGCGCGTTTGAGCAATCCCGAATCGCGCTTGGGAAGGTAGCGCTCTCGCAATCCCTCTTCTGTGCGTTGGCGGAGAAACGACATCATCGTCTCTCCCTCAGGCACCGGATATTTCGGGAACTCGTATCCCAAATCGGCGAGGGTAAAACCCAGCCGGGCCGAAAGTTCAGCGGTGTTGGCAATAGCGCCGGGCAAATCGGCAAAAAGCCGAGCCATGTCACTGGGAGAACGAAGGTGACGCTCGGCATTCGATTCCAGCAACCGGCCCGCAGTTTCCAACGAACAGTGATGCCGGACGCAGGTCAACACATCCAAGAGTTCACGGTCTTCGGGCCGGGCGTAGCGCACGCCGTTGGTGGCCAGCAGAGGAAGAGCCAAGCGGCGGGCGATGCGCACGGCGGCTTGGTTTCGGAATTCCTCTTGCCGGTCGAAATGCCGTTGCAACTCCACGTAGACGTTGGATGGGCCAAAGATCTGAATCAGGCGTTCTACTTCGTTTCTGGCCGCATCGTCGCCGCCGCGAGCTAGAGCTGCAGCCAGCGGTCCTTCCGCCCCGCCGGTCAAACAAACGAGCCCCTGGGCATGAGCCTGGAGCTCTTCTAAAGTTGTGCGTCCGGTTCCTTTGGATTTTTTCCGCAACTTGTATTGGGTGATGAGCCGGCACAAGTTCCGGTAGCCTTCGGCCGTCTCGACGAGCAATGAATAACGAACGGGCTGCGGCAGCGCAGGCATTTCGATCCAGGCTGGGGCGATTGTTTGTAACCCCGCGCCTTCAACGGAAACCTCAGCACCGATGTGAGCCCGTAGCCCCGCTTTCTTGGCAGCCATATGAAAGCGGGGCGTACCGTAAACCCCGTCACGATCTAACAAAGCCACTGCAGGCATCGACTGGTTGGCGCAGGCAGAGACCAGCTCTTCAGGCAGAGATCCGCCTTCCAGAAAACTAAAAGCTGAACGGGTGTGGAGTTCAATGTACATGCCTTGTTGCAGCGGTCGGTGCGTATGTTTGTTTCTTTGCCAAGTGCCTCAGCTGGCAACCCGCAAAGCCGTGAGCCCTCTTTTACGATCGGGCTGCTGAACAGCCGAGTAAGCCAAATCAGTAGCCTGCGCGTTAGCAAGGGCTCGCCCTCGACTCAAGGAACTACGAACTTTGACAGGATCCTGCGTGGCCGTCTTTGTCGCACCACGATTCAAGTAAGCTTCTTCAGTCATACACTCCCTCGACAAACCATTGCTGCCGGTGAAGGTCGAGATAAATGCGATAGACCACAGCTTCAGGACTGGAAACTGTCTTGAAGGGTTGCGTCTTATGGGCTCGGCTGACGTTTTCTGTTAGAGTGACGTCCCATTCGTCGCGTCCCCAAGCTGATTCATTCCACCAATCCCCGCTGCTACACCAGGGACCCGCCCAGGCAAGAACCTTGCGCCGCTGATTGAGGAAAGTGACAAAGGCGGGCACGGCATCCTTCAACTCGATGCGTGCCGGTATTGCAGGCCGAAACCGCCGCAGAGCTGAGTGCGGAACAGCGGCACGCTGGGCGTGTGGACCGCTCATCCGCGCCATCGTGGTTGCATTCATTTCCTTGCTGCTCTCAGCAACCAGGTGCGGACGGGACGCCGGGGTTCCCGTAGTTTCCTCAGACAACGAAAAACTCCGCATCTGCAACGTGTCCGGCTGGTGTGTATTTCTCAGAACCGGTGACCCCACGCGGGTTTCACCGGCAATGGCTTTGATCCGAGCCAGAGTAACCTCCAGGCGTTGAGGCTCAGGTCCTGGAGGCATGAAGAGTTTTCCCTGTGTTTTGCGAGGACGGGCCGCTTCAATCGCCAACGACACCTTTTTGACCGGCGCCTTGGGCGGATGTGCCTGCAACTCCAATTGCAACAGCTTGAGAAGGGTTTTACTGTCTTGGGTTGGAACAGGCAACTGCAGCGTGATGCGATGAAGAGTCGAATCGGGTCCCATTGGAATAGGCCGTGATGGCTATGCGACGAGGCGCCGGAGCGTCTAAAGGCAGTTTACCCACAAGGTCTCCAAGTTCTTCTCAGCGTCATTCCCGCGAAAGGTCTCACCTCGGCGGAAAGCACGCGGAGCAGCCACCCCGAGGCTTCAAAAGCGTGTGCGTTCCGGAAAAGTCACACACTGGATTCCCTCTTTTGTGGAAATGACAGGGCTGCTGTCCTCGGAGCATGAAACAGTGCTCGACTGTTCTGAGCGTTCGTTGGCTCCTTATGCTCCCATCAAAAACGGCCGAACAATGCAGCTTCATCTTTAATTGGCGTGCCCTGAAGGTGCTCGGCTAGCCAAATCTTTCCCAGAGTTCACAAGCAAAGTGCGGGCTTGCGGCAGCAGTTCAACTGCTTTCAGAGCCTGAAGGTCGTCCTCCAAGGCGATTCTTTGGGCCTCTTCATAGCCGATCCGCGACAGCACGTATTCATATTTGAGGCGCCGCTTCACAAAATCGAGGTTCTGCTCAAAAGGCTGTTGCCAGGGAAGATCCCGGGAGCGCAGATAAGCTCGGAACTGCTGCAAAAGCTCTTCGTTTGGCTCGAAAGTTTGTTGAGGTTCGGGGTGTTGGGCGTTGTAAGAGCGAACGAAAGTAAAAAATGAAGCCGTGTTCAAAAGGACAGACTGAAACTCGTTGAACGACGATGCTGGCAGAGCGACATCGGGCTTGATGCCCCCACCGCCATAAACTTTTCGTCCGCTGTCGGTATGCCGGATTTCGGTTGGTTGGGCCTCTTTGCCTTTTTCGTTGAAATAGTCGTAGTACGATTTCCTCGAGTAGTCCCGCTGGATGAGGCGTCCGCTGGGTGTGTACCACTTTGCCGTGGTCAGAGCGACACCAGCGCCTTGGCTTAATTCAAAGACAGACTGTACCAAGCCCTTTCCAAAACTGGTTTCTCCCAGGATGAGACCCCGGTCATGATCCTGAATGGCGCCGGCCACAATCTCGGAAGCGCTGGCGCTGTCGTTGTTGATCAGCACCACCATGGCGTAACTGCTGTTGGCTGCCCCTTTGGGGGCTACATAGCGGTGGTTGACGCTGAGAAGGCGTCCTTTCGTCAGCAAGACGTCTTGCCCCTGCTTTAAGAACTTGTCGGCGACGCCAATGGCCGCTTGCAACGAACCCCCAGGGTTGCCGCGCAAATCCAGAATCAAGCCTTCCAGCTCTGGCCCCAATTCCCTTAGGCCTTCCTCCACTTCCCGTACAGTGGTTTCCGTGAAATCCTCGATACGAATGTAGCCAATCTTGGGACGGACAAAGACAGCTACAGGCACACTGTGGCGGGGAATCGCATCCCGCACCACGGTGAAATCGAGAAGGTCTCCGATGCCTTCCCGCTGCACGGAAACTTGAACGACGGTTCCCTTGGGTCCGCGAAGTCTTTCGACCACCTGGTCCCGTGCCAGCCCGATGCTAGGCTGGCCGTCGATTTTTACGATGATGTCGCCGGAGCGAATGCCGAGACGGTGCGCTGGAGTTCCCGGAAGCGTCGACACGACAGTGGGCTGTCCGTTGATGATCGTCACGCTGATCCCCAAACCGAAGAAATTACCACGCTGGTCGTCCCGGAAAAGCCGGTAAGTTTTCGGATCGAAAAAGCTGGAATGCGGATCCAACATCTGCAGCATGCCGCGAATAGCACTGTATAGGCTCTTTTCCGCATTGACGGGGTCGGCATAGTTTTCTTCGGCCAAGCTGAGCACCTGGGTGTAGGTCTTCAAGAGCCGGTCAAGATCGCCCGATGTTCTAGGGCGTGCGTATAAGCGGCTGCCACTCAAGCCGCTCATCAACAAGACGGTCAAAACCACCCACAGTGCCGCAACAATAAGTCGGTTCCTATTCACAAGATCTCCTGCCGTTGCCGGTAGCTGAAAAGGACTTTTAACATGATGGCGAATAAAAAGCAAAAGTTAAAACAAGGTTGCCGAGGCGATGTCTTCTTAGCCACAAGAAACACATGATGCCTCCAACCTTGTTCCGACCTAACCGAGACTGCCCGCTTAATATCCATGGCAAGCACGATCAGCGCGCTGGGGAACTGGCGTCCCCTTTGCGGGGGTCTTGGGCAGCGGCAGATCGAAAAGCCCACGGCCAGCACAAGACCCTGACCGTGGCTACACCTGGCAACACCGCGAATAACGGGCTAGTAGCGAATTACTTCGTCTGCGAATGTTCACCGACGGTTTCGCTGGCCTAGCGTTTGAATTCGGGCGCGGCCTGAGTTGAAGGCGGAGAGAACCGGCAAGCGCAGCTTGCCGGCAATCCCCTGGAACGAAAGGTTAATCACTATGTGGCATCATTGAATTCGTCTCGATACCTCGCAACACCACCTTGCGTTGGCAACGCGTCCTCGTTGAACACCGCGACCATGAACGCTTCGTCTGGCACACCTTCCCACTGGCTACGGAGATTGTATTTCGATGCAAGTTCGAAGCCGAAGCGCGGGTAGTACTTCGGATGTCCCAAGACGATGACGAATGGGCAATGGGAACTGCGCAATAACTCAAGACCGTGGCGAACGAGCCGAGAGCCAATGCCTTTTCTTTGATGTGACGGCAATACCGCCATGGGCGCCAGCCCTCTTCCAACAGCGGCAGATGAATCAATGGTCGCTGGGGTGAACAAGATGTGGCCAACAATCTCACCATCTTCGACCGCGACAAATGCCAGATACTCTTTGCAAGAGGCGCGAAGCCGATCGACGAGAAATGCCTCGGGGCCGTGATCGAACGCGGCCAGGTTCAGACGGTGGATAGCGTCACGGTCTTCTGGTTTTTCTCGGCGAATCTCGATCATTGATGCGTGCTCAGGCTTGAGCTGGCTAACGCCTTGCCGATAGGGGCCCCGTAGCGGACCGGCATCTTGATCGGCCTGTTTGCCACCTCAGCGAATCCATCCTTCTCGGCGTCGCCACGCTAGCAATACGGCTACTTCTCACACCTCTCGCCCGGCTGGCTCTGGCTTTCAGGCACTCCGACGGTGATACCACCTGCCGAGGCTCCCGCCAGCTTCACAGTGCTGTTTTCAACCGTTTCGCGACAGAAACTAGCTAGCGTAGTGTCCAACAACTAACTGGACAATAACAGGAAATTAGTTTATTGTCTGGGCATGCCGATGGTTTTGCCTCCACTGACGCTGAGTGCCACCGATCGAGGA
>VFZK01000242.1 GCA_016871215.1 Acidimicrobiia bacterium
CGGGACAGCACATTGTGCAGCTGCGAGCCCTTGCCTTAAGTGACCGCTGGGGACCCGCCATCGAGTTGACACTTCGCCCGCTCCGTAAGGCTGTCCGTGCGTCGTGAGGCTAATGTCCAGGATGAGAGACGCACTCCTGGCCATTCGAAACTTTAGACCGGAAAAAAGACAGCGATGAAGATTACACGTAGGGAGTTTGCCAAAGCGACTACAACGGGTGCTCTACTGCCCTGGCTGCCCGTGCAGCCCGTCGGACTGAGTGCCGCGACCCCTTCCCTGCCTGATTATGGCTGGATCGTGGAAGAGCAGCGCATCATTCTGCGACATCGTGATCTCGGCCAGCCCGAGCAGTCGGCCGTTTATCCCCACGGTTTGACGTTCGCTAAAAACGGTGACCTCCTCATGGCTGCGAGCTGCGCGGGCGCTGGAAAAACGTTCATCATGCGATCGAGAGACCGGGGCAAGACCTGGACGCAGCAGTCCGTGTTGGAACACAAGGTCGAAGGCGAGTACACCAGTGGTCTCGTCGAAAGCATGAGCAGGACGCGGTCAGGACGCCTGGTAGCCAGCTATTGCAGCTTGAAACAGGAGCAAGAGTTAACGAAGCCAGGCTGGCCATACTACGTTCCTCAGGGGAACAACTATCGTTTTTCGCATGTCAGCTCCAACCAATGGGGTGTGTACTCGGACGATGAAGGGATAACCTGGCGCTATGTGCCGATGGACATCTCGCCTTTCAAGTCCTTCGACCCTGAGGCCTCGACCCAGATTTTCGAGGAGCAGGATGGGACGCTCGTGACGTCGTTCCGAGGCCATCTGACCCAGGAAGAACTCGATGCGGGCATCAGCTCGGTGGGCGTGATCCGCTCGCGTGACGCAGGCTTGAGCTGGGGTGATGCCAATCCCATTGTGCGCGGCCAACCGGGCAGTGGCTTGTGGTACAACGAAAGTCAGCTGTTACCCTTACCCGATGGCCGTTGGTTGTGCATGGTACGGCTCAACAACAACAACTTCAAAGACTCGCCGCTCACCATGTGCCGCAGTTACAGTCATGATCGTGGACACACGTGGACCTATCCGGTCCGGACACAATTCCGCGGTGGCGAACCGGGCCTCGGGTTCTTGCCCGACGGAGCGGTCGTGGCCGTACAAACCAACTTGCGGACCTGGATGGACGATCTCACGAGGCCTGAAGTCCAGTCGGGTCTCCTGTACGAAGTCAGCTACAACAGCGGACTGACGTGGTCGTACTGGGGTCCGTTGTATCTGTCCGAACCCGGATCACGGGAGCACCGAGGCTCTCCGATCGTCCGCTCCCTGGATGCGGAAACAGCCATCGCCGTCTATCACCGAGGAGAGAAGGAAGGGAATCAGAAGATCCCAGGGGACAAGTACGGACCTCAGTTTATCGGAGCCAGCTGGTTGCGGAAGGTTGCCGCGGCCGACCCACGCGCCTCGAAACTCCGCTATCGCTGAGCGCCTGGAGCCAATCGTTGCAGTGCGGGACTAACAACGGTTCGTAGTGAAGCACGCCAGTGCTTCCAAGAGCGGCTCGCAGGCCGGGGTCACCGACCCCGGTTACAACACCTGCGCATTCATCGCGGGGTTTTCACCACAGCTCATCGCTATAATAAAAAGGCCACAAGCCCCGTCGCTACGGGAGAAAACATCTACAATCGATCCACGTTGCACTCAAACTGGATTCGCGAAAGGATCATCCCATGGAGTCAAGCAAGAAGATGGCAGGCAAGCGGGTGCTGGTAACGGGCGCCGGAACCGGCATCGGACGGGGCGTTGGCCTGGAGTTTGCCCGGGAAGGCGCCGCTGTTGTCTTCCATTACGGCTATGCTGGCCAGCTCGATCACCCGAAGGTCAAGCCTGTGTTGGACCGCGCTGTCGACCTGATTCTTGCCTCCAAGAGATCTCTGGGCATCATGGTTGGCAACGTAGGCGCCGCCCAACACTGGAAGCAGCGTGGAGCGCGCTTCATCAGCATCACACTCGACAACATCACCGGCCCGGCTGTTCGTGCTTATCTCAGCGCTGTCCGGGGATAGCAAGCCACTGCGCTGGTTTCCCCCACCGACGCCAAGCGACGGGTTCTCCCCTCACTTCCTCTCTGAGTGAGTGCGGCGGTGCTGTGTGCGAACCAGGAGCCATAGCAAGCGACTCTGGCCGTAGTCTTGATATGGACTCTAAGCTGCGGCTAGCGACAGGTGTGTGAGCCGCAGAGGGTGAGGAGTCGAAGGCGAGACGGGGAGTGCAGAGCCTTAAAGTGATTCGCCACCGGCGTCGAAAACTGAAATAATTCGAATAGTCCCGGAGGTTGCGATGGTTCTTGCGATTCGGTTCGTTTCTTGTTTCCTGGCACTCGCAGCGGTGGGGACAGTGCCGCGTTCACTGGCTCAGCAGAAGCACCCCGCGTCGAAGCAGAGCTCAGCGAAAGAGAGGCCCGCGCAGACCAAACCCGATCTGAGTGTGGACGAGGCCCGCATGATCGTGAAAGAGATTCCATCGGTCGATATTCGCGCAACACTCGGCGTGTGGAAGCTTTCGGAAGCGGAGTTGGGCCAGCTCCGACAGTGGTCGGGGCAACTCGTGGAGCGACCAGGGGCGACGGACTTCTTGACCCAATGGAGCCAACTCGTTCGCCAGTCCTCTGCCCGAAAGCCTCAAGTCAAGGAGTCCGGAATTACCTCGCTCATCCGGATGGTGATGTTAGCCGCCTTCGAAGAAGCGGAGAAGCAGTTGACCCACACAAGCAAGACAACGCCCTCCACCGTCTTTCAGGAACTTGCAAAGCAAATTCGCTCGAATCTTGAGGAAGCCCGCCAACTACAGAGCTTGATGGGATTCGAGCGCAAAGATCCGCTGTCGGGGTCGCGATTGTCGCTTCCAGCCCACCAGCGTACACTCCGCAAGTGCGACGTCGCGGGAGAGCCTAAGCGCATGGACTGCAAGGCTGTGTTGGTTCCAACTTCCTACGAGCTCGACGATTACATTTCGGCGTCCGAAACCCAGCTGGCAAAGGCAGAAGAAGAAGCGAGGCGAGGCGGTGGCGCTTCAGAGAGTGGCCAGGAGAAACGGCGGCAGATCTTGTACGCGCTCTCCGACGCCGCCAAGTCGATGCACGACGCAGGCGTGGTTGCAATGCGAACGGCAAGACGATAAACGAAGATCCACGAAGAGACCTTGTGGGATTCTTCCGCATCAGAGTGTAAACTTGGGAATGGCCCGCGGCATTGGGACCGGGGCTCGGAGATCATAATGCCAATCTACGAATATCACTGCTTGAAGTGTGGAGCGACCTTCGAAAAGCTTGTATCGCTGAATGCCGAGTCGATGGATTGCGAAAAGTGCGGCAGTGCCCGCGTGGAGAAGCTGTTCTCTGCGTTTGCCGTGCAGGGTGGTAACGCCGAGTCGTTCGAAGCACCTGCTGGCGGTTGTGGCACTTGCGGCGCTCCGCGGCCCGGCATGTGCCGCGAGATGAATTGAGATCGTCCCGCTGCTGCGTCCTGTACAATCACCCTCACTGTGTGATCTGCCTGCTTCGGATATTCGCGTGGCTGATTCCGCTTTGCCTTCTGCAAGCAAGCGTCTTGCTGACTCCAGCCCACCCGGGCGCTCTGGCCCGCCTGAGACTGAATAAGCTTAAAGCGTATCCTGGAGATGTGCTCCGCGCTGACCTCAAGGCATCCTCGGCTATCGAGAGGCTGGACATTTTCCTGGCAGGCCACCGGATTATGTTCCGTTCTACGGTTGGACTGGAGCGGTGGTCGGGCTTGGTCGGAATCGATCTGGAGACCAAGCCCGGCGAGCACACACTAAAGGGAACGGTCACGCTTGCCGGTGGTCAAACAGTCGGCGTCGAGCAGGACTTCCGGATACTTCCTAAGACGTTCCCCGTCCAGCGCATTCGGGTTGACGAGAAGTTTGTGACGCTGGACAGAGAGGCCGAGCGGCGCGTGGCGGAGGAAACGAAAAAGCTGCAAGCGACCTGGAAATCTTCGAGCCCCGAGCGACTTTGGCGCGGTCGCTTCATCTTGCCTGTGGCTAGCGACATGACGACAGGATTCGGGCGCCGACGCATCGTCAACAACCAGGCCCGCAGCCCTCATGCCGGTGTGGATCTGAAAGCCGGCAGTGGAACGCCGATTCGCGCCAGTAATGGTGGACGTGTCGTCCTAGCCGAAGACTTGTTCTTTAGCGGCAAGACGGTAGCGGTCGATCACGGGCTTGGGCTGTACACGTACTACGCCCACTGCTCCAGGATGCTGGTCCAGCCGGGGGAGATTGTGAAGCGAGGCCAGGCGATCGCTGAGGTCGGAGCAACCGGACGCGCGACGGGACCTCACTTGCACTGGGCGTGTCGCCTGAACGAGGCGCGCGTCAATCCTTTGGAACTGACGAAGGCGTGGATGTCGGAAGAGCCGGGCGCCGTGGAGAGACGAGGGGACTCAAGTGGGCGGATCTCCGAGAGCTTCCTCCCTCTAACGGGCGATCCTTGATCCGCTCTGGAGCCTGGGGTTGAGGACTTCCCGCAGCCCATCGCCGAGAAAGTTGAAAGCGAGCACGGCGAGCATCGTGGCTGCGCCTGGAAACAAGACCAGATAAGGCGCGTCGAACAGGTGGCTGCGTCCGTCGTTCAGCATGGCACCCCAACTTGGTAGCGGCGGTGGCACGCCGAGGCCTAGAAAACTCAGGGACGCTTCCGCCAGGATCGCGCCAGCCATGCCGATGCTGGCTTGTACCAGGATGGGTTGGATGATATTCGGAATCAGGTGCCTTAGGATGATGCGTGCGTTCGAGGCTCCCAGCGAGCGGGCAGCCCTGACGAAGTCGAGCTCCCGAACCTTGAGGATCTGGCCTCGCACCAGACGTGCGTAGCCTACCCACCCCACCGACACCAAAGCGAAGATGAGTTTTTCCAAGCCAGGCCCCCAGAAAGCGACCAGAGCAATGGCCAGCAAGATACCTGGGAAGGCGAGAAGAATGTCGACGATTCGCATCAACGCTTCGTCGAACCAGCCGCCGTAATATCCAGCCAGCGAGCCAGCCAACAAACCCACTAACGAAGAAACCAAGACGACTGAAAATCCTACTGACATCGAAATCCGGGTGCCATAGACGACCCGTGACAGGATGTCGCGGCCCAGCTCGTCCGTGCCGAACCAGTGCGCTGCTGACGGAGGCCGCAGCCGAAGCGGCAGGTTCTGGCTTTCAAATGCGAACGGAGTTAAGACGGGAGCAAGCAGCGCGACCAGAATCAGCAGAGTTCCCGCTGCAGTTCCGAACAAGGCGAGGCGGTTGGATCCTACAGCACGCAGAATAGCGAATAGGTTCATCGATACTTGATCCTGGGATCGAGAAGGCCGTAAGCCAAATCGGTCAGCAGATTCACCGTCACATAGGTAAAGGCGATCGCGAGGAGGCAGCCCTGCACCAGAGGGTAGTCGCGCGAGTTGATCGCTTGGACAGTGAGGCGCCCGACTCCTGGCCAGGCGAAAATCGTCTCCGTAATAATCGCACCGGCGAGAAGCGTGCCGAATTGGAGACCAAGGACCGTAACGACCGGAATAAGGCTGTTTCTCAAAGCATGCTTGAGGAGCACTGTGGTCTCGGTAAGACCTTTGGATCTTGCGGTCTTAACATACTCCTCCTGCAACTCCTCGATCATGCCGGCCCTGACCATGCGCGTTAGAATGGCTGAGAGCGACGCCCCGAGAGTGACCGCGGGCAGAACGAAATGCGCTGGTCCCCCACGCCCTGAGACCGGCAGCCAACCTAACACAACAGAGAACAGGATGATGGCGGCCGGCCCCGAAACGAAGTTCGGAAGCGAGATGCCAAGCAGCGTCGCCGAAGTCAGCAAACGATCGATCCAGCTGCCAGGGCGGGCCGCTGCCAGAACTCCCACCGGGATCGCCAGCGAGGCTCCAAAACAAAGGCTGAGCGTGGCGAGCTGCAGGGTTGCTGGGTAACGGCTCAGGATGATCTGCGAGACAGGTTCGCCAAATCTAAACGAAGTACCCAGGCGGCCGTGTAGCAAGTCCCAGATATACCGCCCGTACTGAACGAGCACGGGCTGGTCAAGTCCGAGCTTGCGCCTCAGTTGTTCGACATCGGCGGCTTGGGCGCCTTCGCCCAGCATGATCTGAACAGGATCTCCAGGCACAAGATGAATGAAGGAGAAGACAAGCGTGACCACACCAAGCAGGACGGGTACGTTCAGGAGGAGGCGCCTGAGGAGGAAACTGCGCATAAGGCGGGATCAGGATGGCTCGGCATGACTGGGTGGCAAAGCGGGACCAGTGCTTCGCATGCGCAGGTTTTCGGCGAGCTGGCTGGCCAGCCCGGCCGGCAAAGCGCCCATGAGGTTCCTGAAGCTCTCGACGGACTCGGTTGTCAGCTGGTGAAAGTCCTGCCCGGCATTCACGATTTCCTCCCACTCGTGCTCCGTGCCAGATCGCCGGTCTAGGACTCGATTGATTCGGGTCATCAGATAACCGCTGGTGATCTTGACACCGGTTGCGATGATACGCAGCTTGAGGCGGAACCGTTGCTTTGCGGAAACGACCACCTGATGGAGCATCTGGTGCAAAATAGCCAGATTGTTCATTTCGGCAATGTGAAAGCGAGATGGCAGCAGCGGGGCTACTGGCGTCATCGCACTGACCATGCGGGAGAATTTCAGCATTTCCTTCAAAAGGGACAGGAGGCCGGGAGTGAATTCCTGAATCACCCCGCTGCCGACCCTGAGGAACTTGAGCGCTTCCTCGAAGTCCCCCAACTGCTTGATGTCGTTGGCCTCTTTCATCGTCATCCGAATCAGCTGCGTGCTGTTCTCAAGGCCAGCTTTGGTGTCGCGATACCACTCGGCTTTCTCGCCCCCAAGAAGGCTCTCCCGGTCAGACTGGACCTTCCTTTCGTTACGCCGGGCGAGTAGTGCGAGTACCGCCCATCCCAGGGCCAGTAGCAACGCGGGTATGATCAACCGGATCATTTTTCCAATATACCTTGGCCCAAATCAGCAGAGCAATCACAAAGAACAAGGAGTAAGGAGTTCAAGCGGCTGCCAATCGCCCTCGCGGGCTCGCCGAAGGCAGACATCGCCGCGAAGCCAAACGCCAGGGGGAATTGTGAGAAAAGAAACCCGGTCAGAAGCAGCTTGTACCTCCCGTCGATGTGAAGCCGGTAAAACAAAATGGAACCGGTGAAGACAAAGAACAAGAAGCAGTTTGCCTGCATGATCTTTGCGTGGACATCCAGTGGCACAGTTCCCCACCAACTTCCCTTTTCGGCCGGGACCAAAACTAAGTATAGAGCCAAGCCGAAAATAGCGATCACAAAGAACCAGTAGTTCGACCGTCTCACCTGGGGATAAAACCGAAACACCCGATGGTTAAACTCCACTAGAACAGCAACTTTGAGGGCATCAAGAGCAAATTCCTTGATGACCTAGAACGACCGGCTAAAAGCCTGATCTCGAATCACCAAAGAAATCGCCACAGAGGACAGAAAGGAAGTCAGGAGGTAAGCGAAAGAAGGAGTAGCTGAGCCGATAGTTGCGCTTTCGAAGTCCTGCTAGGACAAGCCAAAGCTGCATGGCTAGCCCAACGAATAACAACAGAGTCCTCATCGAAAGAGATCTGATCGGAGGTGCAGCGAACCACAAACACAGCCAGTATAGTGTCAGAGACCGGCCAGACTAAAGAAATAACTTGCGTCATATCGAGGTTGCTCCGAGATGCGACAAGGGACCTGGACAATCGACAGAACATGGCGAGTCGATTGTCCAGGCCATCGATCAAGCACTACGCAGCCAGCGCGGCGTTTGCAGGCGGAACTTCCTCAGGACCGTCAGCGACGAGGACGGCAGCAGGCGGAACTTCCTCTGGACCATCAGCGACAGCAAAGGTGTCGAACTGGGCGGTAGCGATTTGGTCTGCTGGCTCTACGACGGTCCCCATTTGCGGAGATTGAGCGAAGAGAACGAGCGCGAGGATCCAGGAATTGAGGGGTGTGCTTTTCATTGTGATTCCTTTCGTGGGTAGACGTGGATTAGGAGAGAACTGTACTGCGAACCAGAGGGCACTAACGAATGTGCAGGCAACCACCTCCTTGAAGAACTGAACGACTGATTAGCTGCGCTTCTCTAGGCAGCGGACCAAAGACAACAACCCGGAAGTTGAAAAGATTGCAAAATTCAGTCAATAGAGCTCACGGCCCCGTCAAAGTCGGAGGCCGATGAGGCGCAAGACTTGGGGACCGAGGCGGGCGCAATGGCGGAGCGCAGGGGCGATGTAGCGGGCACCGGCCATACGGAGCAGCGAGAT
>VFZK01000243.1 GCA_016871215.1 Acidimicrobiia bacterium
ACAACATTCAACAATGGATTCGCCTCGTGTGGCGGCCCCAACAACAGCTCGCTCCGGTTGCCGCTCGAGCGGCCTAGGGAGAAGTGTGTCTGGTTGCCGGTCAAGCCCCGAAAAGGGGGCCCAACGGGGGCCAGGGAAGTGAACAACATGCTCTGAACCTTTCACAATCCAATTCGACCTGACCGGTTTTCAACAAAAACCGGTCGAAACGAAAGTTCCCGTGCCGGAAAATCGATTTGTTCACAGCTTCCCGGAGATGCCGACCCCTCCGAACGAAGTCGAGCGGCTTAGGATGGTTGGTCGGTGGGTCCGTTTGCGGCGTTGTTCGACCGGGATGGCCTGGAGGCGGGCTTTCGCGGGCATGACGTTCCTTCGGCGCTGTTCAAGACGCGAAAGCTGCCCTCAAATCGATCCAGTAGCTTTTGTTGCGATTCATGGTCAAAGCTACCTTGTCGGGTTATAATCACCCCAGTTTTGGTTCCTTAGATCAGATCAGCATAGGGAGGAGATTCATGAAGAAACTGATGTCTACTGCTGTAGCGTTTTGGGTTATTGTTGTCGCTGTCGCGGTTGTTGAGGGAGCGTCAGTCGGTAGAATCAGCGGGCAGTATATCGAGACGCGCAGCGCTGACGTGTATACCGGTCCTTGTGTCGCCAACAGCGAGGTCAATCTGACCGGCGACTTGGCAATTCTGGGGTGGCGAATTGAGCAGGGAAGCTGGAACGGCGTCGCTTTGAACGGCCTCGGCGTGGTGGGCGTCGTGAAAGCAAACGCAACGCTGGGCGATCCGTTCACGAACCCCTATCCGGCGAAGTCGGTTCTGATTGTGGATAGCCGGGCGACGGCCGAGCAGCAGGAAGCGCTGAAGTCGTTCGCCAGGTCTCACGCTGGAAACCTTTTCGAGCATATCGTCACAGTCGAAACGGCTCCGATCCAGCTCGAAGTGGGCGATGGCGACCGGCATGGTTACGGAAAACTCGCCGCAGGTTTGCTGGCCAACATCGAAACCCGCGCCATGCACAGCAAAGACCACCTCTGCGGCAACGAAGAGGTCTACTATCAACCGCTGACGGAGCTTACCCACGCCATGCCGGCGTTTACTCTCAACGACGAGTTTGCAGGCCGGGGGTTGGGAGTCAACTGGAAGTTCAACGGCAGGCGCAGCTCCTTCGTGGGCCACTTCTCTTATCCGGCAGCTTCCCCCTTGATTTCCATGCAGTAGATTGCCCGCTGGCTGCATCTCATCGCTGGAAAAGTCACAACGGAAGCTTCGGCTTCCGTTTTTTTTGGAGATAAGTCGCGCCTTGGCCGCGTGAACCTGGCGCAGTTCAGAGGGGGTCTCGCTTGGCCAGTTTGGGCAAATCGTGTAAGGAGAATCTGATGAAATCCCGACGTGTCGTTTTCGTTGCCCTTTTGTTCTCTTGCTTCGTTGTCCGTGATGTCCTGGCTGCCACGTACACCCTTGAGGCAGTCTCTGGCGCGCCCGAGGGGGCTCGCGCCGAGCTGCGGTCCACGCTGCAACCCCAGGGATACAGAGTACTAAACGAGAAAGGCGCAATCTGGTGTGAAGTCTGGATTCGCCAAGAAGTCGCCAACCTCGCAAAGCCTGCCTCACCGGAGGCCAAGTATCAAACGCTGCACGAAGGCCAACTGCTGGGGATGATGAAATTCCACGCGGCGGGTTCCGATTACCGGGGGCAAGCAATCAAGCCTGGCCTCTATACTCTGCGGTATGCAGTGATGTTGCAGGATGGCAATCATCTTGGCGTCTCTCCCATTTTAGATTTCGTATTGCTGATTCCGGCTGCGGACGACACGAAGGAGGCCGACGCTGTCTTGAGTAGCGAGGAAGTGGTGGCCCTGAGCCGAAAGGCTTCAGGAACGAATCACCCAGCGGTGATCAGCCTGGCCTCGCCGCCTGACGCTGCCGGCTGCGGAACTCTGGAAAAGGACGACGCCAATCACTGGGTCCTGAAGGTTAAGTCGCAGTCGAAGCCTGATGGCGATCTCCCGATCGGCATCATCGTGGTGGGCCGCGCCGAAGGATAGATGGCGGAGGTGTGATTTCGGCGTCTCGTTTCGCTCGCCGTTCCAATGAAACGGCACTCTGGCTCCGTGCGTGGCGCAGCGCTGGTTTCAAGCTTCGACGACGGGCTCTCTCTTCCGCAGGGCCCCGTCAGAGTCTCGTAAGTCCTTGAGTCGAGGTCGAGCCCTTGCTAACGCGCGGGCTACTGATTTGGTCCACGCGGCTATTCAGTAGCCCGACCGTAAGGGAGGGCTCACGACTTTGACGGGGCCCTACTCTCTTCCGAGTTTGAAGTTGCAAATCCCCAACGTTCATAGCATCATTCGTGACTGTTTTGTCCGGTCATCCTCGCTGTACCCACATTCCTAAACTGGAGAACCAATCAAAGTGATCAAGAAAGGCACGAAGATCGCCGCGCCAGAGGGCAAGCTCGGCGTGCTGATCCCCGGCATGGGCGCCGTGGCCACGACTTTCATCGCCGGCGTCGAGGCGATGCGCACGCAAGGAGCCAAGGCTTTCGGGTCGCTGACCCAGATGGGCACGATCCGCCTAGGGAAGCGCACGGACAAGCGTGTTCCGATGATCAAGGATTTTGTGCCCCTGGCTAGCGTCGACGATCTCGTCTTTGGTGGTTGGGACATTCACGGCGAGAACTGTTACGAGACGGCAGTTCGCTCGGGTGTCCTTGAACGCCCACTGCTCGATTCGCTGAAGCCACAGTTGGAGAGCCTCAGTCCCTGGAGTGCTGTGTTCGAGAAGAAGTACGTTAAGCGGCTCAGTGCCAAGACGACCAAAAAGGGAAAGACGAAGTATGACCAGGCGCAGCAGATCATCGACGACATCCAGAACTTCAAGAACTCGCAGAAGGTCGATCGTCTGGCGATGATCTGGTGCGGCAGCACAGAGGTATTTCTCAAACCGGGCCGGGTGCACTCGTCGCTCGAGGAATTCGATAAAGGATTGAAGAAGAACGACCCGGGTATTTCCCCGAGCATGATCTATGCCTATGCAGCGCTGCAGCTTGGCATACCTTACGCCAATGGCGCCCCCAATTTGTCTGCGGACTTTCCCGCTATGGTGGAGTTGGCTCAGAAAAACAGAGCGCCGATTTGCGGGAAGGATTTCAAAACGGGGCAGACTCTGATGAAGACCATCATCGCGCCCGGGTTGAAGTCTCGGATGCTGGGCTTGAGAGGCTGGTTTTCAACCAACATTCTGGGCAACCGCGACGGGGAAGTGCTGGCTGAGCCGCAATCGTTCAAGACCAAAGAAGAATCGAAACTTTCGGTGCTCGACCACATCCTTCAACCGCAGGTTTACCCCGAGCTCTACAAGGATTTTCATCACCAGGTCCGCATCAACTACTATCCGCCGAGCGGAGACAACAAAGAGGGATGGGACAACATCGATATCTTCGGCTGGCTCGGCTACCCGATGCAGATCAAGGTTAATTTCCTGTGCCGCGACAGCATCCTGGCCGCGCCGCTCTGTCTCGACTTGGTGCTTTTTCTCGACCTCGCCAAGCGCGCTGGCATGTCGGGCATTCAGGAATGGCTGTCGTTCTACTTCAAAAGCCCGCAGTGTGCACCCGAGCTCTATCCGGAGCACGACCTGTTCATCCAGCTGATGAAACTGAAGAATACCTTGCGCTATCTGCGCGGCGAAGACCTGATCACGCATTTGGGGTTGGAATACTACGACTGAGGCGACGGGACATTGGCGATCTGTTGTTGGCTATTTGCGATTTGCGATCGATCGTACTCTCTGACTGTGGGGCGGTGCGTGAGCGCTAGGTTGGAGAAGGCTCAGGCAATTGAGGAAAGGCTCATTGACTTTGCAGTCCGAATCATCAAACTGTCCTCACGACTCCCCAGGACACAGGCTGGCCAGGAAATACTTTTTGGGAAATCCCACTTCAGAACGCCAACATCGCACGATTGCCACTGAACCGAATGACTAGCTTTTCTGCGCTCTACGATTCCACTCTCGGCAAGAAGTACATCATGGCTCTGACCGGCGCGGGGCTCTTTGGATTTGTCGTGGTGCACATGCTGGGAAACCTGCAGCTGTTCCTCGGGCCGGAACCGCTCAATCGTTACGCAGTCTTCCTCAAGTCCAAACCTGGGCTGCTTTGGGGCGCGCGGCTGGGCTTGCTGCTGCTGGTGTTCCTTCACATCTTGACGGCCGTGCAACTGACGCTGCGTAACCGCGCAGCCCGGCCGGAAAAATACGATCGCAGCAAGCCCTATCGGGCCAGTTACGCTTCCCGAACGCTCTTCCTCGGCGGGTTGGCCCTTTTTGCGTTTGTGGTGTATCACTTGATGCATTTCACGGTAGGGACGGTCGATCCGTCCTATCTGAAGCTGAGAGACGCGGCAAACCGTCACGACGTTTACCGGATGACGATTCTCGGGTTTTCCCATCCGGGCGTGTCGGCGTTCTACATCGCCTGCATGGCTGTGCTGTGCCTGCATCTGAGTCATGGCGTCGGCAGCGCCTTCCAGTCGATCGGATTCAAGAACAAGCAGACCGCCGTCTGGATCGATCGAGTGTCGAAGATCTTGGGGGTGGTCGTTTTTCTCGGCAACTCGTCCATGCCGCTGGCGGTGCTTGCAGGTATCCTCAGGTGACCGTTCGTGCTGTGAAAGTCCGGGTTCCCAGTCTGGGCCGCTCCCGCCTGTGAAAAACCCGGCACTCGCCGGTCAATCGCTGAACCATGAAACTCGATCCCAAAATTCCATCCGGTCCGCTGCAGCAGAAGTGGGAACGCTACCGGCTCGAGATGAAGCTCGTAAACCCGGCGAACAAGCGGAAATTCGACGTCATCGTCGTCGGTTCCGGATTGGCAGGTGCTTCCGCGGCGGCTTCCCTGGCCGAACTTGGATATAACGTGAAGTGCTTTTGCTTCCACGATTCTCCGAGGCGGGCGCACAGCATCGCAGCGCAGGGTGGAATCAATGCCGCGAAGAACTATCAGAACGACGGTGACAGCATCTACCGGTTGTTCTACGACACGATCAAAGGCGGCGATTTCAGGGCTCGCGAAGCCAATGTCTATCGTCTGGCCCAGGTCAGCGTCAACATTATCGATCAGTGCGTCGCGCAGGGTGTCCCCTTTGCGCGAGAGTACGGCGGAGCCTTGGCGAACCGTTCGTTCGGTGGCGCGCAAGTGTCGCGAACCTTTTATGCGCGCGGACAAACCGGGCAGCAGTTGCTCATCGGCGCCTATCAGGCCCTCCAGCGCCAGGTTGGGTTGGGCCGTTGCCAGATGCTTCCGATGACAGAAATGTTGGACCTGGTTGTGATCGATGGCCAGGCGCGAGGCATCGTAACCCGCAACCTGGCGACAGGCGAGATCGCCTCGCACGCTGCGGATGCCGTCGTTCTGGCGACGGGCGGCTATGGCAATGTATTCTACTTGTCGACCAACGCGAAGACCTGCAACGTCACCGCAACGTTCCGCGCCTTCAAGCGAGGCGCCGCTTTCGCCAACCCCTGCTACACCCAGATTCACCCGACCTGCATTCCGGTTAGCGGCGATTATCAGTCGAAGCTGACGTTGATGTCGGAATCGCTGCGGAACGATGGCCGGGTTTGGGTGCCCAAGAGCAAGGAAGATACGCGGCCGCCGAACCAGATTCCGGAAGCCGATCGCGATTACTACCTGGAACGTAAATACCCCAGCTATGGCAACCTTGCGCCTCGCGACATCGCTTCCCGGGCTGCGAAAGAAGTGTGTGACGAGGGCAGAGGTGTCGGCCCTGGTGGCAAGGGCGTTTATCTCGACTTTGCCCATGCAATCGGACGCCTTGGCGAAAAGGAGATTCGCGAGCGCTACGGCAACCTGTTCGAAATGTATGAGCGCATCACTGGAGAAGACGGCTACAAAACGCCGATGCGCATTTATCCGGCAGTCCATTACACCATGGGTGGCACCTGGGTAGACTACAACCTGATGAGCACCCTGGACGGCCTGTTCGTGATCGGAGAAGCTAATTTCTCGGATCACGGAGCCAACCGTCTTGGGGCCAGCGCCTTGATGCAGGGGCTTGCGGATGGTTATTTCGTCCTTCCGAACACGCTTGGAAATTACTTCGCTTCCTCCAAGCAATCGAAGATCTCGCACAGCCACAGCGAGTTCCGAAAGACTGAAGACGAGGTGAAAGCGCGCCTCCAGAGGTTGTTGTCGATTCGCGGCAGACGCACCGTGAATTCCTTCCACCGAGAGCTGGGCAAGCTGATGTGGGACAAATGCGGGATGGCACGCAATGAGAAAGGGTTAAGCGAAGCGCTGCAGCGCATCCCGGCACTTCGGCAGGAATTCTGGGAGAACGTGAATGTGCTGGGCGAAGGAGGAGAGCTGAACCAGTCGCTCGAGCACGCCGGGCGTCTGGCAGACTTCCTGGAGTTTGCCGAACTGCTCTGCCTTGACGCTCTCACCCGCGCGGAGTCGTGCGGCGGACATTTTCGAGAAGAGTTCCAAACGGAAGACGGCGAAGCCTTGCGTAGTGACGAGCGGTTCGCTTTTGTGTCCGCTTGGGAGTATCAAGGTCCTGACACGAGGCCCGTATTGCACAAAGAGCCCCTGGTCTACGAAGAAGTGAAAATGACGCAGCGCAGCTACAAGTAACCAGAGACACCTTCAGAGCATGAACGTTACGTTGAGAGTCTGGCGGCAGAAGAACTCGAAGACGCCGGGACGCTTTGTCGAGTACCAGGCGAAGAACATCATTCCAGACATGTCATTTCTGGAAATGCTGGACGTGGTGAACGAGGATCTGATCGCCCGCGGCGAGGAGCCAATCGCTTTCGATTCCGACTGTCGCGAAGGGATTTGCGGCAAGTGCTCGGCGGTCGTTAACGGTGTGCCCCACGGCGGACACCGGGGAACCACCGTCTGCCAGCTGCACATGCGCCACTTCAAAGACGGCGACCGCATCGTCATCGAGCCCTGGCGGGCCACGGCCTTTCCCGTTATCAAGGATTTGGTCGTCGACCGCTCGGCGTTCGATCGAATCATTCAGGCATCCGGTTTCATTTCTGTCTCCACAGGCCAGGCGCCAGAGGCCAACTCGATTTCAATTCCGAGGGTCGTCGCGGAACGGGCGATGGATGCGGCCGCCTGCATCGGATGCGGGGCCTGTGTCGCGGCGTGCAAAAACGCTTCTGCAATGCTTTTCGTAGCGGCCAAGAATGCGCACTTGGGCTTGCTGCCACAAGGGCAGGCCGAACGTTACCGCCGCGCATTCACCTTGGTGAAGGCGATGGATGAAGCAGGGTTTGGGAGCTGCACGAATACCAATTCCTGTGAAGCGGTTTGTCCTAAAGAGATCTCGGTCGAGTTTATCGCACGGCTCAACCGCGATTACGCCGTAGCCTTGCTGCGAGGAAGCGGGCGGGAGGCAGCCTCAAGCGCGGACTGAGAAGACAGAGACATGAGCTCGCCCCAGAACGCCCAAACCTTTACGGCCAGTCGATGGACGCGAGGTAACCGGATTTTCCAGACCCGGATTTCGGTGAGCCCGGTCCAGGTTATCAAGACGAAGCGTTCCTGGTTTTCGTCGGACGAAGAGTCCATCAATATTCGACACATTTCGTCGGTTCGCATCAAAACCGGCATTCTCTGGTCTGACATCTGGATCGAGTCCTCCGGTGGCACGAACCAGATTCAGAGCCACGGCCACACCAAGCGCTACGCGCAGCGCATCAAGCAGATTGTCGAAGAGCATCAACGCACGTTCAAGGAAGGCGCCTTCAGCGACCCCACCGGCACGCGGAAATGCCCCCACTGTGCCGAAACCATCAAAGCCGACGCTAGAGTCTGCCGATTCTGCAACCGCGAAGTGTAGCGATTGCACCCTGGCCAACAGGCTCCCATCCAGATTGAGAGGTGAGATAGGGGTAGGGAGAGCGACCTGCTCCCCCTCCCTCCGAACCGTACAGGCGGATCTCCCACATAAAATGTTGTCGACAACATTTTATGCGTAATGTGGCCAAGTGCCTTTAAGCCCTTGGCCCTCAATGCAGCAGCTCTAGCCCAAGTTCCCCAGAAAAAAATGACAAAGTTCACAACATCGCGAGGACCGAGAATTGTCACAACATCGTGAAGTTAGCTCGAGGATGACGAGCAAGTAATGAACTAGAGAATTGGCTCCTGATAACTTCAGTTGAGAGGAGCCAATGAAAAAGGAAAAGGAGAGAGTTCGAAAACAAGCGATTGGCCGCTATGAAAGAGGCGAGCCGGCGAGTGCGATCTGGCGGAGCT
>VFZK01000244.1 GCA_016871215.1 Acidimicrobiia bacterium
GGAGCACACGAGGAAGCGGCTGCGGGCGGTGCCGGTGTTCTTGACAGTGACAATGACCTCGGCCAGCTTACCCTCCGAAAATTTTGAGAGGGCTTCCGTCACCTTTCCATCCACGCTGTCGAAAGTGAAGGGTTTGGTTGAGGTGGAACCGCCCGCGGTGGTAACCATGACAACGACTACGCCGGGAATGTTCTTGGGGATGGTGGTCACGATTTGGGAATCGGTCCACCTTTTGATCTCGGCCGGGACGTCCCCAAACTTGACCGTGCTGGTGGCCTCGCCGAAGTTCGATCCGGAGATGGTCACATCGTCCCCTTGGACGCCGTGGTTCGGCTGCAGGCGGTCGATTGTCGTGCTGCTGGAGGTACCGCCGGAGCTCGATCCCGGGGTGGAAATGGGATCAGCCGCGCTTACCTGCCGCTCTTCATACCAGTACGTTCCAGAAACGCTCAACAAGAGGACCACAGCGAGGGCTCGGAGCGCGGATCGCCAATTCATATTCGATAGAGCACGATCGAATTCCAGAGAATGGTTAGGCGACTATTTACTTCGCCCCCAACCCCTTCGAGTGCTCCTGCGCTCCTCTCGCGTTCCACGGGTCGTATCGCTACCTTGGTCTTGGTGTGTATTGTCGTCCACTTGCGGCTTACTACCGGTATTCGAATACTCCGCATTCTCGCCCGACGGGGCCACTTCCCCTATTGACCCTGTGCTTTCAACCGTTTTCTCCGGCGATTCGATCAAGTCGTCCAGGGCGCTTTCGACCGGCACTGGGACTGTTGTCGAAAACGAATCAGTTCCTGAACCCCCATTGTCGGGCCAACCCCCAACCACCCCGGAATTTTCCTCATCAACCGACACGTCAGGCGACACGTCAGGCAGACCCGACCGGCTCTGAAGCCCAACGAACTTCTCATGCCAACCTTTGAACGCCTTGTGCAGCGAGGACGGGGCCATCAATTTGAGCGCAGCCTGTTCTAGTCCCTGTGCGACATCTGTTTCTTGCATGTAGCCCTTCGACATTGGGAGTTCACGTTTTCGGGTATCATCCTGCTTGGATAAGAACTCTAACCCGTAGGGCGTTGGACCCCAGAGCATGATGCACATTCGAACCTCATCCGTAGCACTATCACATGTGAATTTGTCCGAATATTCCAGTGAAGGAAACCGCTGATCCAGATAGTCCAAGACGAAATCCGTGGGACGTGTGCCTCTGGCATTTACCACGGAACTTCTGAGGGACCGGGAGCCCCCCGATCTGCTGATCACTTCCCGTTGCTTTACGAACGCGGGTAACTTTGAATTATTCCAAAATCCCGGAGGCCCCTCCAAGAACACCAAGGCCGCCCTTGCAGTCGGCGAACCGTTATTTTCGGCGCTGCATGATCCACATAAGCATCCACCGCCACTGTGGTACGATTTAAGTGCCTCATCAATATGCAAAACTAATTTCTCGGGAGTGTCAACTGATTCTAGGCGATGCTTCTCTCTCACAGGCCACAAGTGAGGTACGACAAACGGAAAGGCGCGAAACCCCTTGATTTCCTTCATTTTAGTGTACGTGTCACCAAAATCACGGGAGCGTCCGAGCAAAGACATCGAATAACCGGCGAACAGGCTGGCCACATGTGCGGCGTGGCGGTCGGCTACGATTAACGTCTCCAGTTCGTCGACGGGTGCCGCACCAAAGTGTGAATCAGTCCCTTTGATTCTCTCATCGAACCATTCTTTCCATTCCGTCGTGATCTTTTCTGGATTGTCGCGCGGATGCCCAAGCTGGCGGGCATCGATCAGTGCCAAGAGATCAAAGCCTCTGACGGGGTTGAATTTCTTTGCATTTGAGTCGCCAGCCAAGATATCATTCTGGTAGTCCGCAGTACCGCAATACCTGGGAAGGCTATACCTCACGTTGTCTCGTTCGCGCGCGTCGGCAGCCGTTATGTTGAGGATGGCAAATAGATTGCCGACGCGATTCCTACTTGCCGGCGCGACTTGCGCCGCCGGACTCAATAACTCCCGCAGAAAGGGACCGGTGCCTCCGCCGCATCCGCCTGAGGCATTCATGAAAGCAACAATATTCGACTTATAGTAATCAAGTCCCTCGAATTGTTTAAGGAGTTTCCTGCGAGGCCCGTCGGAGAGCACATAAGCGGATCCGTACGGAGAGACCTTCGCGAAGCCGGCCGGTATGCTCGTTAGTGAGTCTGTCGTTTCGTATAGTTGCTTGATGGATCGCCCATCCGTTGTGAACTGCTGACAAAGGCGAGCAATATCTTCCCACGCGGACCCAGTATCTAGCACACCAAAATGCGCACCTACTTTCGCGTTTGTCAACAATAGAAAATGAACCATGGTTTCCCACGAACTGGTGCCGAACGCAACAAATGCCAGCCGCTGATAGTCCGTCTGTTTTCTACCGTCCGTCATGATTGCCCTCAGCCATCATTTCAGCGTGGTCATCCGTACGGGTTGGCGTATCAACCTTGGGGCCGATTTCGGTGCGCAAGCTGGACAGCACGGCCACGACTTCCGCCTTACTAACCGTGCGGCCCCTGTGTGCTTGGTCGATCAGCTCACTGTGAGGTAAGGTAAGGTCCGCGACCAGGGAGTATTGGTTCTCAAGCTCTTTCAGCGCTTCTGTCTTCCAGGCGGCCAGACTAGACTCCAACTCCTTCAATGCATTGGCAAACAGCGACGCGCCCTCACGCCACTGAACGATTTTGCCTGTGACCGCGGTCGCGATATGAGTCACGTATTTCAGATCGCTCACCGCAGACGCTTGAGGTCGGTCAACGATGCCAGCCAACAGAAGAGACACTTCTTCAAACCTTGCGACGAACACGCCGACCTGCGCTGTCAACGTCGACTCGGCTTGGTGGGGCAGCCTGTGGAGCGCGCGCAAAAGTCTTGTAGTGTCATTTTGATATATCTCGAATCCCATTTCGCGATGGATCGAATCGGAGATCCCGATCAGAACCCGCCCGTAAGTCTCCGCGATCCTCTTCTTCAAGTCGTATAGGTGGTTGACTGCCAGGTCTAGTCCATTCCCGCCGGTTTCGATGGGCGTGGCTAGCTCCTTCCGCCAGGGGGTCACGTCAAGGGGAGTTCCGGAATCCGCACCGATAGCGGTTCGCAGGCTCTCCAAGGCATCGAGTGCCGCTTGACACTCCGCAGTAGCGGTCGCAATATCTGCGGTCACTCTTGCCGCCTTCAGTCGCTCCAGGATTCTGGAGCACTCCGCCAATTCGCCCTGCGCATGACGAGCCTGTCGGAACATAACTATCAGATTGTCACCCTCCTGTTGCAGGCTCGGCGGCGTCCTTCCGCTGGACGATGACGACTCATGGCCATTTGCCAGGGCGGTCAGTCGGCGCTGCAATTCATTGATGCTCTCAGGAACCTTACCCAATGCGCTAAGGTCTCCTAGCCATCCGACCTCAGTACGGATTTGAAGCAGCTGCGCTTCATTGTTCCTGATCAACGCATTCAAAGGCTTGCGCGCCCTCTCCACACAGACCCCGAGAAGCGTCTGCGCGCTCTCAAAGTGTTCCGGGACTCTGTCATGTATGTCGCGGATGATGGTTGGGGTATGCTCCAGTTTTCCAATCGTGTCAGCCAGGATCTGGTCTAGGCTGTCAATTTTTGTTTGTAATTCAACAGACTCTTCATCGGAGAATTGACTCAGCTCAACGCATGCCCGTAACATGCGCTGAGCTTCCCCCAGACTGGCGAGGGCAATCTTCACCTGATTAATTCCGTGTGATCCATGCAATCTGTTGCCTTGGACCCTCCTCAGATAACCCCACGCAGCCAGTGGGCCGAACCCAATGATCACGAGCGCCGGCCAGAAGCCGCCCGAGCTATTCAGATCACTCAATGAAGGCCAGAATGCCCACATAATAATCACTGCTTGAACGAGAGTCCCGACGCCAAGCAACACGACGAGAGCCTCAGAATTCCTCATAGCGCCGTCTTTCCAGGCGCCAAGTGCCAAATACTGCGCCGCAGAGGCAATAATTACGCCAAGCAAGAACAAAGAAAACAGGGCCCTGCTGTTGAGGTTATCAATAGCCTCGGGCGTCGGCGTGAGCAGGCCGAACGATGTGTCCGAGAGCATTAGGCCTCCCAAGATCAGGAGGATCAGGCTCAGGAGTATCGACAATATCGGGCCAAACCGCGCCAGGCGGAGCGCGTTCCTAAGTTCACGCGACATTTCAGGCAAACTTAGCGATAGCAAAGCCGTCCCCCAAGTGCTTCACGGGGCTTCACGGGGTTGCCCTCTAGCGCGCAGGTCTTATCAGAAAACCGCGAGCGTTGTCAAACGTGCGCGGCGGGTACCAATCTGTTTGAGGCGATGCACTCGCTTTACAGGTGCTTGATGAATCGTGTAGTGTTCCGGTGCCAAACCGTTTTGGGGCGCGCTGGTTGCGTTAGGTGCCCAAGGAAAGGGGCCGGACGATGTCGGCAAAGCTCGATCTGAGGCTTATGCTGAGGCATTTGCCGCGCTTCAAATGGGCCCTTGGTATCCTCCTCGTCTTGCTATTGGCGGTACCGTTCGCGCTCGACTCGGCCACCGCGATAATCACCGTTACCCTTCTCAGTGTTGTCGTTGCAGCTGCTGTGCTGTACGCATTTACTTCGAAACTTCCTCCCATCGTGCCAATCTCTGATGATTACGCCCTGGTCGTGGGAGGCGGGACGTTCCCGGACATGGTGCTGCTAACTAAGAAGCAGATTCCTGCGGCTGAGTTTGGGCTTGAAACGCGCCCCACATATGTGCCCTTCTGGAATGATCCGGCATTCGACGCGCAGTTCCCACAATCTGTGGCGTTTCTAGTGCTATATCCGATTATTGGGAATATTGACGACGCACCTACCAGGATACCGCCTGCAATTGGCCGTGGTGTCTTGGCGCTTCCACAGTCCGCCGGCAAGGATGATTTCACGGAAGCATCGGATCTGGCCAAGATACGAATACCCGCAATCCAGGGAGCAATGCAAACGTGGAATGTCCTCAAGAAGCCACCGTTGTGCCTGATCCACGTAGTCGCCACCGGGTTTTCGTCCTGTGCCTTCTTCTCCGAAGTTACGGGTGCGGTGGCAACTGAGGCCAATAGTGGGCGGGAAAACCACGTAGTTTATTTCTTGGATGGCCTAGCGGGAGATGGTAAGCATAAAGATCCTAACAAAGATATGACCAAAGCCCTTGGGAAAGGGCTTCGGCTTCTAGAAGATAGGCTCAAGAGAGAAGACGAAAAGATAGGAACGCCAGTTACCCGTTCACGTGGCGACGTGCGCCAAATACGTCCCGGTCTGATAATTTCGGACAATATCACGCTCCAACAGAACTCGTGGGAGCCTCACCTGCGCATTCTCTACATGCTTGCGGGGGCCACGAGAATCGTTGCGGGGCCCAACGAAGGAGACATTCACCGGATCACTCGAGACGGTCGACTGTGGGTCCCGTTCGTACCCCGTGGGTTCGCCAATCCCAAACGAATGCGTAGTTTCAATACCTTCCAACTCCAGCAGATGATTACGATGCAGGATTGGTTTTCTATGTGGGATGGTGTCAAGACCAATGGGTTTAAGTGGGACGGCAGGGGTGGCATGGGGCTGCTATTAGCCGGTGATCCCGGGGTATGCACGGACTTCGCATCGGCTGTTGCGCACCTCTTCCGCCAGAGAAATCTCCCTGCTCCGGCCACGGTGATTGCGCCCGTCCCCGGCGCCACGAGGTTCTGGGTCGCTCCTTTGGTACACGCCCTCCCTGGGGAAGTCGTTGGCAGTCATTGCGACGAGGTGCTCGCCCCATATTGTTCCATGCCTCCATATGTAGGGATGCCTCCTCGGCCAGACAACGGTCAACCCACAATTCAGGCCAGCCGCGATGTTCCGATCACCCGCTGACGCCGCGCTGCCCAGGCGCTCATTACCCGCCCGTGCGGTTCGGGTCAGCGTTTTGGGGCTCGTTGGGATCGCGGCGCTGAGCTTGTTGTTCATGGGTGAATGGGACACGCCCGCTGAGGGGGCAGAACCAGTTGGCACGGTCGCGATCAAAGTTGCAAATGTGAGGGCCGCGGTCGAAGGCATATTTGAGATTTCAGTCGAAGTTTCGCCGTTGGCAGTCGGCCAAGCCGTGGAGAATCCCCGGACTGTGAAACTGAAAAAGGGCGAAACCCTCAAGTCCGACACTGAGAAGAATCGACCCTTTGAGTTCCAGTTAGACACCGATGCGTTTGATTGGAATGTAAAAATGGTATCGGTTGAAAACGAGGCATCGTCACCTCCGATGTTTATCTCGGGGACAATATCGTTAGTCGATGTTGTACAGTTATTGAATCAGAGCGAACAGCAATTACCATATGACTTTGGTCGAGTAAACCGGCCTGATCCCGAGCTGCTCGAAGTGACAGATTCGCCTGTTTCAATGGAGTTCAAGGATGTTCATTTCGCGGCAGTGGGCGCATGCGTTATCTTCGAAACCCATGAGGTAAGCGAACTGCCGGACTATCGCGTCTGGTTCGACGCCAACGGGAATTCGGGCCAGGAAGATTCGGAGACCGTCAGCGGGACGTTGAAGAAGGTGGGAATTGGTTGGTGCACTAGATCCGTCTTTGTAATCAGCAAAGAAGCGACGGTGCCTTTTACGTTCGAATACAGGAATCCTCGGACAGGCCGGTTCGAACCACGTGCGAAGGGTGTCTTCCGGCTAGAGTCGGGGGATGTAGCTGATGTGACGACCGTATCTGCGCAGAACATCTCCGGGACGGTACCGATCCAAGCCATCTCCGTGGGGATGTTCGGAGCGAAAGACAGTTTCGAAGTGACACTAGGGAATCCATTTGTTTCCTCACTGATGGTAAAGGGTCTTGACCAAGGCGCGCAGAAGGGCGTTCAAGTATGCGCAGGAGAGCTTCCTTGTCAGGCAGTGCCTCCGCCGCGACCCGCTGAGGTAGTTGCTAATACTCCTTGGAATGAGCGCGTTCTCGACTTCTTGAATGACAAGAGGGCGTTCGCTCCCCTCGCAGTGGTGGGCCTCGTGGCAGCGGCGTTTGTGGCGGTCAAGATCGTGAGACGCCTGCCAGCATAGGGCGTCTGTTTGCGATGTCAGAGAAACCTGAGCGTAGGGAACTGGTCGAGTCCGTGGAGCTCCCACAGCACCCGGTCGTTCTTTGGTGGCGATGGACCAAGCCCGCCTACGAATTTGTCAGGTTCAACTTCACGATCGAGGTCGATCCCGTCACTTCACAGGTCTGTACTCCGGAGTTACGTACGGTGACGCCTCCGGCACGCGATTCTATTTCGGCTTGCAGACCAATGTCAGCGATCCAGGCGGGGATACCTTGGCAAAGGCCTGTGTCCGTCGTCAGAACGTTGGGACGATTCAAGGCCTCTGCTAATAGAGGCTTCGGCGCACCAAATTTGTCGGTTTAGGCGTTTGCTTGCTGATACAGCAAGCGGCGGTGCTCGATGGTCCTGCGCTTAATGGCGTGCCTCCTTCGCGACTCCTCGACCAGCCGGATGATCGCGAGCTTCTCCGCGGCGGGGTAATCTCATGCGGGGTCGCCCCCATCCCCGAAGGTGCTTTTTTGAGCAGGCGGTTCTCAATCGTGAGATCCGCACCAACTCCTTCAGCGCGCCCATCTCCAGACGCAGGTCCTTGACCTCGCCCGACGACGCCTGGCGCTCAGTATCCCCGGCCAACCGTTTCTTGCCGGCCTCCATGAACTCTTTGGACCACACCTATTACAGGCTCTCGGCGATCCCCTCCCGCCGGCACATCTCGGCAATCGAGTGCTCGCCGCGAAGGCCTGTGATCACGATCCGGATCTTCTCTTAGGCCGAGTACTTCTTGCGTGTCCGGCGGCGGATCTCACGCAAATGCTGTTCGGCTGTCCCGTTCGGCGGGGTCTGCTTCATCGGTCTCATCCTCATCCCATTCAATAGTGACGATGAGCCAAAAACACTCCGTTATGCAAACACCGCAGACTGTCCAATGGGCGCTGACGGGGAACAAGCCGTCTGTACGACCTTGAGGCCGACCGGGACTAGGAGGATCAGATCCTGACCACACAGGACGCCCCGGAGCAGGCCCGGGCCCACGCTCTGCTCAAGCCAGTCTTCGACAAGATGGTGCCCGGCAAGCCGCCGGTCCGGCGCTGACCGGCGGCTTGCCGGGCCAGAAGAAGAGGAACGCCGGCCGGGCCAGTAGTGAGAAACCCCGCAGCGCAGGGTTTTCGGACGCCGTCCCTGACC
>VFZK01000245.1 GCA_016871215.1 Acidimicrobiia bacterium
GGCTGTTTGGCTTTCCCAAAGGCTTCCATTTCGGTCCATTCATCGGCTCCGCAAATCACCGCACAGATGGCGATGGCCAGAATATCGGACAGCAGATGGCGCTTGGTAGGATCGACGCGGGGATCCTTAACTTGCTTCAGCTGGTCGAGCAACCCTCCCATGAGATTGCCAGAACTGCTGGCGGTGGGCTTGAGTGGGGACATGAACAAGGGCTCCGGAGATCGCATTGGAGCTATTTCCCCTTGTCGTCATAGCATATGGATGCAGATTTGTCCAGCCCTCTTTAGATGCGTTCGCCCTGCGCGTGCGTGTATTTGTGCTTTTTGTCAGTGTGCCGCGGGTGATAAGATGTGCTCTTTTTTTCGAGACCTGCGACCTCCTTGAGCGATCCTGCGTCTCCAGTTCTGAGCCAAAGGTTCTGAAACGCGACATGAAAAGAATCGGATTCGTCAGCCTGGGGTGTGAAAAGAACCTGGTTGACACGGAAGTGATGATGGGGATGCTTGCCGGGCGCGGATACGCAATGACTCCTCATCCCGCCGAAGCGGACGTGATCGTCGTCAACACCTGTGGCTTTATCGACCGCGCCAAGAAAGAAAGCGTCGACACGATTCTCGAGATGGCGGAGTTCAAAAACACTGGGAATTGCTCGCGCCTGGTGGTGACCGGCTGTCTTGTCGAGCGATACCGAGCTGAGCTGCAGCGTGAGATCCCCGAGGTCGATGCCGTTCTGGGAACGACCCAGCTTGAATCGATCATCGACGTGTGTGAGGACCGCCCAGGACCCAGCATTGAAAACCCATACTACCTCTACGACGAAAACGCTCCGAGACTACTCACGACCCCACGCTATACCGCTTACATCAAGATTGCCGAAGGCTGCGACCGTCCGTGCTCGTTCTGCATCATTCCCAAGATCCGGGGCAGGTACCGCAGTCGCCCCATTCAGTCCATCCTGAACGAAGCGCGCTATCTTTCTGAGAACGGGGTCAAAGAAGTGGTGTTGATATCCCAAGAGACAACGCGCTACGGCGACGATCTGGGGTTAAAGCATGGGCTGTCCGACCTGCTACGACGGCTCGCAGAAATTGAGGGCTTGCGCTGGATTCGTTTTCTCTACTGCTTTCCCTCTCAGGTCGATGATGTGTTGCTCGCCACAGTCCGTGAGGAACCGAAGGTTTGCAAGTACATGGACGTGCCGTTGCAGCATGCAAACCGGCGCATCCTGCGCTTGATGAAACGCGGTGGGAGTTTCGAAAGCCTGAGACGCCTGGTCGGACATATCCGTGAACAAATACCGGGCGTGACGATGCGGACCTCGATGATTGTGGGCTACCCGGGGGAGACAGAGGAGGAGTTCGAGGAGCTATGCCGGTTTGTCGACGAGATGCAATTCGACCGGCTTGGGACCTTTACCTACTCCGACGAAGAAGGCACGACCAGCTGCCTGCACGACCAGAAGCTGGGGGCTCGTGTTATCAACCGCAGGCGGTCGAAACTGATGCAGATGCAGTCTCGCATCTCAAAAAGAAAGAATCGGGAGCACCTGGGAAAGCGTTATCCCGTGCTGGTGGAGGGCCAGTCAGAAGAAACCGATTTGCTCTGGCAGGGCCGGCTGGAGTCGCAGGCTCCACGGATTGACGGGGTTGTGCTGATCAACGATGCCGACGGAGTTACACCCACGCCTGGCGATTTCTGCAGCGTTGAAATCACCCAGACCCTGGACTATGATCTCGTCGGGAAGTTGATCTAAAGCAGGAATAGTTGTCGAGTTCGCAGCTTGGCTGATGCCTTCTGTGCTTTGCGCTGATCGCACCTGACGCAATTCTTCGGATGCAGAGAGAATGGCTTGCACGCCTCGCGAGCACGCGCCCTGTTCGCACCCTCGCCAGAACGGGCGTCAGACCAGACGCTCCGGCTTGACAGGGTGTGATTCTGAGCGTTGAGCCCGCGGCCGTTTCGTCATGAAGTGTCCGATTTGCAAACGCGATGTGTTCTGGGAAGGAAATCCTCACCGGCCATTTTGCTCCGAACGGTGCCGGCTGATCGATCTGGGAAACTGGGCGAGTGAATCCTACAGCTTGCCTGCCGAAGAAACAGATTCAGTGGAAACCGGCGCGGAGGAACAAAACGTCGAAACCTGATGCAAAACCCGACGGCCAAGACCTCCTTGGGAACCACTGACCGGATTGCGCTCGCCATCGCTACAGGCCTCGGGTCGGGTTATTCGCCCGTTGCGCCGGGCACTTGTGGTTCTTTTCTGGGCATCCTTCTCATCCTGGCGCTCTCGCGCTTGAAGTTCAGTGGCGGTTCGCGTCTGCTGTTGTTTCTTGTGGTCGTTTTGGCCATCAGTGTGGCAGGCATTTGGTCGGCATCGCGCGCCGAGGTGCTGTTTCGGCGGAAGGATCCACCGCAAGTTGTCATCGATGAAATCGTAGGCCAGCTGTTGACGTTCGGATTGATTTTCCGGCATCCACGGTTTCTGTTGCTGCTGATCGGATTCTTATTCTTTCGACTCTTCGACATCGTCAAGCCATTTCCGATTCGCGCGGTGGAAAGAGTTCCCTTGGGGTTCGGAATCGTGTTGGACGACCTGGTCGCTGGCTTCTACGCCTCGTTGGTGGTCTTCGTTTTGCATCTTTGGTGGCCTAGTTTGACGTGATTTCGAGAAAGGCGGCTCTGTCGAGCCGTCTTCGCAGCCTCCGAGTTTCCCGGCCGAAGGGCAGCGCGAGCTGAAAACGAGGTTGGATGCCAGCTTGAGCCAGATTCGGGTTTTGGATGGCACTCGGGTTCTTCCCCAGGGTCCCATCAAAGTCGTGAGCCCTCCCTTACGGTCGGGCTACTGAACAACCACCGCGTGGGCCAAATCAGTAGCCCGCGCGTTAGCAAGGGCTCGACCTCGACTCAACGACTTACGAGACTTTGACGGGATCCTGCGTTCTTCCCATGGCTATTGTGGCAACGGTATGATCAAAATCCTCGATGTTCAACCAACGGCAGCTGTGCCAGGAGGCCATCTGTTCATCCGGTGGGCGAGCCGGGAACTGCAACCTTTTGGGCGGCCTCAAGTGCGTCTGGGCGGCGTTCTAGCTCACCTCGTGGCCGTTTCGCGCGACCTGATCGTGGCGCAGGTTCCGCCTGAAGCGGCCATTGGAGAGATGACACTGAGCCTCGACGGCCAGGAGAGTCCGTCGGTCGACATCGAAATCGCCAGTGTCTTGGCTGCGAACCTCCACCCGGTGGCGAACCCGGCTGTCGATGCGGTGGGCAACGTCTATTCGACCCTGAGTGGGCGGCGGGGAGAGAAGGTTCCAAACTCGGTCTTCAAGATCGATCCGCAAGGCAATGTCCAGCCCTTTGTCGCAGACTTGGTGAATCCGACCGGAATCGCCTTTAATACGCGGGGCGAGATGTTCATCTCGAGCCGGCACGACGAGAACATCTACAAGATTTCCCGCTACGGAGAAAAAACGACCTACTGCAAAGGCATGGGAGTTGCTACTGGCATCGCGTTCGACCGTGAGGACAACCTGTACGTCGGAGACCGGAGTGGAAACATTTTCAAGATCGACCGGAAGCGCGAGATCTTCGTATTCGCAACGCTCGAACCGAGTGTGGCTGCCTATCACCTGGCCTTCGACGACCGGCAGAATCTCTATGTCACCGGTCCTACCACGTCCAGCCACGACCACGTTTACCGGATATCGACCAACGGCACCGTTTCCACTTTTTTTACTGGACTTGGCCGCCCGCAAGGACTGGCGTTCGACAGGGATGGGAACTTGTTCGTTGCGGCGTCGCTGGGTGGGCGTCGCGGCATTGTTCGCATCACCGAACAGGGCAACGCTGGCATCGCTGTCGCCGGCAATAACCTGGTGGGATTGGCTTTCGGACCAGACCACGACCTCTTCCTGGCAGGCAACGACTCCATCTTCCGACTGAGTTGCGAGTGGGCTGGCCGACGGCTTCCTTGAAATCCGCCGCCCGCGCCAGGTTCGATGGCTTTTTCGGTCGAGCGGCTCTAGCTGCCTTCGCTGGCAGCTCCTCGAGATGGCACCATGCTTCGACACGCTGAAATCATCGCCATTGGTTCCGAGCTTTTGACTCCGAACCGGCTGGACACCAATTCGCTGTTCCTGACAGAGAGGCTGAATTCGATCGGCATCGAAGTCGAGCTCAAGACCATCGTGGGCGACAGCGAAGAGCGTCTTGAGCAGGTTGTTCGCGAAGCCGTCAAACGCTCATCCCTGGTCATCGCCACCGGAGGGCTGGGGCCGACCGAGGATGACGTTACGAAGAAGGTCTTTGCCCGTGTGCTAAAACGCCAACTGGTGCTGGACGACCTGATTCTCGATCGCATCAAGGCGCGCTTTCGGCGCCGTGGGATGGAGATGCCTGCCAACAACGCGCGGCAAGCGCTCGTTCCGGTGGGTGGCCAGATTCTGGAGAACCCAGCCGGCACCGCACCCGGCATCTGGATGGCAACGGAAGGATGTGACGTGATTCTTCTGCCCGGACCGCCCAGCGAAATGAAATCAATGTTCGAAGACAGCTGCATGCCGCGGTTATCGGAGATGGCAGGCGGCGTCCGGCTCTTCAAGCAGGTCTTCAAGGCGACCGGCATCACCGAATCAAGCCTGGACGAGCGCATTGCACCCATCTACGCCAAATACAAAAACCCCGTTACCACCATTCTGACATCCCCCGGCGAAATCCAGATTCACCTGATTGGCCGGGGAAGATCCGAGGATGAAGCGCGAAAGATCGTTACCGAGCTCGCCGACAAAATCGAACTCGAGCTGGGCGATCTAATTTTCTCGCGAGGGGAAGAAAACCTGGAGCAGATCGTTGGTTACTATCTGATGATGCGAGAAATGACCCTCGCGGTCGCCGAAAGCTGCACCGGCGGACTTGTGTCCCAAAGAATTACTTCAGTTCCTGGAAGCTCGAGCTACTTCTTGTCGGGTGTGACCTGCTACAGCAATCGGTCGAAAATCGACTTGGCTGGAATTCCTCCACTCGTGATCCAGATGGGCGGCGCCGTGAGCGCTGAAGTGGCCAAGGGTTTGGCAGAGGGCATTCGGACGAAAACAGGTGCGACGATCGGATTGGGCATCACGGGCATTGCGGGGCCTGCTGGCGGAACGGTCGAGAAACCAGTGGGGCTGGTGCATATTGCGCTATCGATGGAGTCCAGCATGGATCACCAGGAGTTCCGTTTTGTCGGCGACCGGGAGCGCATCCGCCAGTGGGCCTCTCAGGCAGCGCTGGATATGGTGCGGCGCAAACTGATCTGAACTCCCGGTTCGCCGAGGGCGTCTGCCGCGGCAGCTGGCTCGGTGGCCGTTTCGATCGAGCACGAAAGTGACGTCTGAAACATGGAAGCAGAGCGCTTCGAACGATGATATTGGTGCTCGTTTTCCTCGCCTACCTGCTCGGATCGATTCCTTTCGGTTACCTCATCGTCAAGATCAAAGAAGGCCGCGACGTACGGTCGACCGGAAGCGGTAACATTGGCGCCACCAATGTGCTTCGCACAGCCGGACGGGGCAGCGCGGTGATGACCCTTGCCCTCGACGCGGCCAAAGGTTACCTGGCTGTCTGGCTGGTGGCTTCGATCGGCCAGGGCTCTGCCATGAGCGTCGCTTTGGCGGCAGTCGCCGCGGTGCTCGGGCACGTCTTTCCGGTCTTTCTGAAGTTCAAAGGTGGGAAGGGTGTAGCGACCGCCCTGGGAGTTTTCTCGTACCTGTCGGCGGTTCCAGTCCTGGTTGCGGCTGCCGCTTTCCTGGCCGTCGTGGTTCTTTGGCGGTACGTTTCGATGGGCTCCATGGTCGCGGCGGCTGTGTTTCCGGCTGCGTATTGGCTTTGGGCCTACCCGGAAAATCCGTCGAAGTGGTTGCTCTTTGCCGTCCTGGCCTGTTCGGCGTTGGTGATTGCCAAGCACCGCGAGAACATCGGCCGGCTGCTCGCGGGGACCGAACGCAAGCTCGGAATGCCATGAAACAGATTGCAATCATCGGCGGCGGGAGCTGGGGAACGGCGCTGGCTATCGCTCTGGGACGCAAGGGTCATCATATCCGGCTTTGGGTCTTCGAGCAGGAGCTGGTCGACTCCATCAATCGAAGCCGCAGGAACCAGTTGTATTTGCCCGATTTCCAACTACCCGGTGGCATCGAGGCGTCGCATTCCCTGGCAGCGGTGATCGACGGAGCTGAAGTGGTTCTAACGGTGGTCCCGTCGCATCACTGCCGTGAAGTCTACCGGTCGATGTTACCCCTGCTTCGCCCGGAAATGATGCTGGTCAGCGCGACCAAGGGCATCGAGACCGAAACTCAGCTCCGCATGTCAGAAGTCGTTCGCGAGGTGACCGCACCGGTCTTTCACGCGAAAGTTGCCGTGATCTCCGGACCGTCCTTTGCAAAGGAGGTGGCCAAGGGTGATCCTACGGCGATTGCCGTTGCGAGCGAAGACGCGGCGCTGGCCCGCCTGATCCAAGAGGAGTTTTCGAGTTCTTCGCTGAGACTCTACACCAACAGCGACGTCACGGGAGTGGAACTGGGCGGTGCTGTGAAGAATGTAATCGCAATTGCCGCCGGTGTTTGCGCGGGCCTCGGTTTCGGATTCAACTCTCTAGCCGCCTTGGTGACACGCGGCTTGTCTGAGATGACCCGGCTGGCGGTGGCTTGCGGGGCCAGGAAAGAGACCCTGGGTGGGTTAGCTGGAATGGGTGACCTCATGCTGACGTGCACCGGCGAACTCAGCCGCAATCGGTCCGTCGGCGTGCAGCTGGGGCAAGGACGGAAACTTGCCGAGATCGTCAGCGGAACGCGAATGGTCGCCGAAGGCGTCCTGACCACCGTCGCGACGCTCGCGCTGGCGCGGAAGCATCAGGTGGAGATGCCCATTGCCGAACAGATGGATGCCGTTCTGCACCACGGGAAAAGTCCCCGAGAGGCTATTCGCGAGCTGATGGAACGGCGGCTGAAGGAAGAGTGAAGGCCTCTGCCCAGATGGCAAGGAGCGAGAGGTATGCGTCAATCCGAGGACGAAGAGGATTTCTAAGAGGGGCTACACTTACTGCAGGCCCGCTACCCTCACTCGGGCGTATGTTTTCACAGCAGGACCAAGCGTTTCATATCACTTCAAGCGCGGATGCAAAGGTGTGGTGAAGCTCAAAGTTCAGAGATTTGGCTGAGGCCTGAATGGGACCCCAAAGAGGGCTTGCACTTCGATGGGCTTCGCGCCGAGCTGGGCCGCCTTGAACCTCCAGCGCCTGAGAGCCTCCATCGCACGCTCGTCCAGGGCGGGGTTGAGGCTCCGGACGACGCGGACTCGATCGACTGCGCCGTCCTGGCTGATGACTGCATAGAGCACGACCATACCTCGCAGCTTTGCCAGCTCTTCGTCCTCCGGCTTCCCAGGATCGACCTTGCGAAGCGGGCGAGGCTGCGTGATGGAGTCAACGGGCGATACCAGGACTTCAGACTTGAACGCAACCGGTTCGGTTTCCGTCCTGCGCGCTGGAGTTCCACTCATCTCGGAGAACTGCATGATCCAGCGGCCTCCCGGCATCGGCAAAAACACGGTGTAATTCCGTTTTCCCGACAGCACGCCGTAGACTCCCAGGCCCGCGCCTCCTGTCCGTCCCTCGACCACCGTGATGTTGAACCCAGATTATGCGCCGAACGGGCTTATAGCGACTGAACCGGAACGGAGGGATTGAAAGGAAAGCGGGAGTGCCCTAGGATAGGCGGTTTGCAAAGACGACCTATCCAGACTTGATAGAGCGATCAAGGAAAGGAGCACTCCCGAATGGAGAAGATAGCAAAAGCGCCGAGGTCTGAAAAGGCCGTTGCGAGCGGAAAAGAAAGAACGCGGGGGAAAGCCAATAAAATCGGGGCGGCCACCCGGTACGACTTTGGAGGCGGGGTGCTGACCCCGTACGGCGGCCTGTTACCGCTGGCGGCGTTGTTGGAGAAGCTGGAGTTTGTGCAGCTGCTGTACGAGAAGCTAACGGTCAAGCGGCAGCCGGCGAGTCTGAGTAATGCCCAATTCGTGATGGGGACCGTGTTGATGTTTTACTTAGGTTTTGCGCGAATGCACCATGTGAGATACGTGCGGGACGATGAGATGGTGCAAGAGGTGTTGGGCAGCGCGG
>VFZK01000246.1 GCA_016871215.1 Acidimicrobiia bacterium
CAGAAAATCCCGGATCGCTTCGGCTTCAGTGGCCAGAATCGACTCCATCATGCTCTTGCCTTGCTCATCATGCACAGCTGCTACCGTACTTGACTGATGCACATCCAGACCAACATACTTGTGTCCCATAGGGCGTTTCCTCCTTTGTGGGTTCAGAGTCTTCAAGCAACTCCAAACTATCACAGAGAAGGGGCGCCCTTTCATATTGCGTCAGATACTCACGTGGCTCGCCAGGTTCAGCCGTGTGGCCTGCCAGCCCGCGAACCGTAAATCGTGGATGCAATGAAACTGTCGAAGGCTGTAGCACTCGTTCTCATGTTTTCAGGATGGCATGGCGAAAGTTTGGCATCCGTACAAGCGGGGATTGCGGTCGTCGAGATTACTCCTCCGCTGACTCAAAAGATCTTTGGCTATGGGGCTGAGCGGCACGCTACGGCTGTGCATGATCCTTTGTTCGCCCGGATCCTCGTTCTGCGTTCGGGAGATGTATCGCTGGCGCTCGTCACCTCCGACCTGCATCGCCTCCGGCTGCCACGGCTGGTGGGTCGCATCGCCAACGAGATTGGAATCGGGAACACCATACTGGCGGCCTCCCTTAGCCATTCAGCGCCCGCTCTCGATTCCGAGAACGCAGACACGCCATGGGCAAGAGCAACGGAACAAAAGATACTCGAAGCCGTTGCCAAGGCTGCCAGGAGCCTTTTTCGAGCCAAAGTCGACGTAGCCCAGGGTTCGGTGTTGGCAAGCCACAACATTCGAATCGTTGGAGAAGACGGGCTGGCGCAGACGCGATGGACGAATCCCAGCCAGGAGGGCACAGCGCCCGTCGATCCCACCGTGTCGGTGCTGCGAATCGGCGAAGAGGACACTGGCAAGTTGAGGGCTGTCCTGGTGAACTACGCCTGCCAACCCGCCGTTCTGGGTCCCGACAGCCATCTGGTTTCTGCTGACTATCCCGGTGCGCTGAGCCGGTTCGTTCAAGGAGAACTTGGCTGGGAGGTCGCCTGCTTGTTTGCGGCTGGAGCCAGTGGCCAGATAGCTCCGTTCAACTCCCGCCTGTCCGGGCCGGAGGCTTCTGCCGAGCTCGAAAACATGGCGCAGCGCCTCGGACGGGAAGTGGTGCGGCTGGCGCGCAGCACTAGCTCGACAGAGCCAGTCGTAGACCTGAAGGTTCAACAAAAGCGTCTTGCCTGCAGGAACGGCAATGGTCAGAGTTTCGCCGTCTGTACGGTCTTGCTGAGCCGCTTGGTCGCTCTGGTGGCTCTTCCGGACGACCTGTTTGTCGAATTTCAATTGAGCCTTAGTGCGCGGTCGCCAGTCCCGGCAACGATTCTGCTCAGCAATGCCTACAGTAACGGCTCCCTTCGAGTGGGGCCGATTCCCACGATCGCCGCAGCCGCTGAAGGGGGCTTCGGTTTGGACGCAGGCGCCGATGCCTGGATGGGTGCCGGCGAAGAGATGGTCGATGAAGCCCTCATCCAGCTGTACCGCTTTCTGGGAAAGCTCGACGACATTCCGCGAGGGCGGTTGGTTGTTGAGTTGCCCGACTTGAAGTCTCCCTGAGCGAAGACGCCGTCGATTCGTGGTTAAACACCCCGCCTGGAGAAGTCGAAGAAGTGGGTAGTCCGGTCTCGCATGTTCGTTTGCTATTGCCATGCAACAAGAATTTTGTTCTCGTTTGCCATAGGAGGCACAGCCAGACCTAGTCCTTCGTAGCTAGCTGGGCTCTGGCGACTGTCGGCGCAATTCGGCAGGCGAATCGGACTCTTCAGACTGAAAGCAGTCCACAACGCGAAGCGAACGGAAAGCAAGCCCTGGTAAACAACCGAACCATCCGAAAGGGAGGGATGACATGGAGCAGGACCTATCGAGGGAGTTCCTGAAGGTTGTGGAAGAAGGAGCCATCGCGGCCGCCAAGACCATGGGCATTGGCGACCGGAAGTTCTCGGATCATGCCGCGGTGGAAGCGATGCGGGCCAGCATGGAGACCATCCCCATGGACGGCACGATTGTCATCGGAGAGGGCGAGCGGGACGAAGCGCCCATGCTGTTCATCGGCGAAAAAGTGGGGAGGAAGACACAAGGGGAAAACAACTTCCACGAGGTCGACATTGCAGTGGATCCGCTGGAAGGAACCAACCTCTGCGCGACGGGCGCCCCGGGAGCCATTGCCGTGCTCGCCAGCTCGGAAAAGGGCGGATTGCTGCACGCTCCAGACTGTTACATGGAAAAAATCATCGTGGGACCGTCCTCGAAGGGTGCGGTCAGCCTCGACGCGCCTGTCAAAGAGAACCTGCGGGCAATCGCCAAACGGCTGGATCGTGAGGTGGAGAATCTGGTGATCATTGTGCTGGACCGGCCCAGGCATGCTCAATTGATTCAGGATATTCGCAGCGCCGGTGCGCGCATTAAGCTGATTGGAGACGGAGACCTCTCGGCCGGCATCAGCGTCGCTTTACGCGGAACGGGCGTGCATGCCGTCATGGGAATTGGCGGGGCTCCTGAAGGGGTGTTGACTGCGGCTGCTCTGCGCTGTTTGAACGGCGAGATCCAGGCAAGGTTGGTCGTGAAGGACGAGAAACAAGCGGAACGAATGCAGCGAATGGGTATCAAGGACTTGAAGCGTATTTACTCGACTCAGGACTTGGCCCCCGCTCAGAAGATCGTCTTCGCAGCCACCGGGGTCACCGACGGCGCTCTGCTGAAAGGGGTACGCTTCTTCGGCGATGGCGTCCGCACGCATTCGCTAGTGATGAATCTGTCGGAGCGCAAAGTTCGCTTCGTCGACACCGTCCATCTGGCGAATCGCCCGGATATCAAAGTGCGATTCTAGCTCGCGACAACGCGCAAGGCCGCCCCGATCACCGCGCTGTTTGCGGTGGTCGTGGGCAGTGCGCGACGAAAAGCCCACGGCCAGCCCAAGGGGACGGCGGTCCCTGCCGCTGACCGTGGCTGCTATCTCATCCGCCATCCAAACGCCCTGTCCCTCCAGCCGTCACCGCTTTTTCGTGGTTCTTCGATAGATTAAGGCCTCGGTGTTGGCCCACACCCAGAAGGAGTCATCGTCCAACAGGCCGGCCATCCAAGTGTTGTAAGCGCCTTCCAGCGCGTAGTCCCAGGTCTCGCCATCGTTCCGGCTGAAATAGACCGAGGCGTTTTGGCGTCCCGTGCTCCTCACCACAAAGGCGATTTCCCCACCTGGAAGGTCGACCACTGCCGGCTGGCTCCCCACCACAGAAGGCTTCGGCTCCGACCAGGTGCGCCCACCATCGGTGCTGACCGTGCGGCTCATCATTGCGGACATCCAGGGCTGATTGGCCGGAGTTTCTTTGCGCATGAAGGCGATCCAGATACCTTCCGGCCTTGCCAACAGGGCTGGCTCGCAGTACGACCAGATGCGCTTGGGGTCGTAAGCGATGACGCTCCAATCGTTCCAGGTCTTGCCACGATCATGGGAGCGTACAAGGACCGAGGAATAGTGGTGGTCCAGCAGATCCTGTTCGGAACGGTAGCCGTACCACGGGATCACTAGTGTCCCGTCGGCCAATTCCACAAGCTGCCCGGAGGGAAAAACCGTGTGCATCGGAGCCGGGCCGGTTATCGGGGCTGCCAGCCAATGCTTGCCCCCATCATCGGAATACAGGAATCGCGAATCCTCGGTCTTCAAGTGACGTTCGTGCCGCAGCACCCAGTAGCCCTTCTCGCGCCCAATGATCTGCATGACATGGGAATCCGAGATCTCCTTTCCGTAGGTAATCTTGATGCGCCTGCCGGACTTGAGCGGTGGGTAGCTGTACTCAGTAAGCACCGCTCCTCCCTCGTTGTAGCCACCGGAGCCGCCCATGACCACCTCGCTGAACTTCTCCGGCGTCCAGCTTTCTGCCAGCTCCCACCGACCCTTGGACGGGACACGACGCCTCTTCGGCGCAGGGCCTGTCGTGATTCGGTCAAACCCGATGGCCTCGACGCGCTCGTGCGCGATTGGAATATCGTGCTCGGCCGGAGGATCGGTGTAGCCGCTGCCTTGTTGCATGTTTCCCTGCACGACGAGCAGGCGCTTGTCCGAGAGGGCCAGCAGTGAGGGAAACCCGAAGTGCCCCGAGCGCCAGTCCCCACTCAGGTGCGGAACCACCGGCGGCAGCGGAAGCGGATGGTAAGCCCACCAGTTGCGTCCTTTTTCAACTCGCAGCACCTTGTCCGGGTACAGGCTGACCCGAGGGTAGTCACTCGAGACCGGCAGCCAGCCGTGCTCTACAAACATCTGATCCTGCGAAAACGTCTCCATTCCGTCCTGGCTCACTAACAGGCGCATCTCTCCCCAAGGGCAGTAACTGGAATAGGCACAGACCACCTCACCATCGACTCGTGTGAGCGCCGGCCAGGCGCCCACGGCCACCTGCTCCGGCAAAGTCCACGTCTGTCCCCCGTCGTGGCTGTAGGAACGCATCAACACCTGGGGAGCTTTCATCCCATGCGCCAGCCGCCGTGCGGTAACCACGGTTACCAGCTTTCTGCCGCCCAGCGGCAGCACCGCCGGGTATTCGAAGCTGAACTCCCCCGACGAACCGGACGCAATCAGCGACCATCCCGTCCAGCTCTTGCCGTCATCGTTGGATCGCAGCAGGCCGCAGCTATGCCTCGTCTTCAACAGATCCTCGGCGCTCTGCGCGCCGAACACCGGCATGAGAATCTCTCTTCCCAGCTCAAAGGACCTGCCGTTCGGTGATATCCACGCCAGGTGCTTCTGCTCGATGGGACTGCTGGCGGTCCAGGTCTCGCCGCTATTCCTGGATTCCAGTATCCGCAGGCTGCTCTCCGTACCTCCGTTGCGAAGTAGCACAAAGGGAGCAACCACCCTCCCGTCCGCCAGCACCGTCAACGTGCCAGCAGCACGTGGTACTCCCTCAGAGCTGGTGAAGATTGCGCGTGGGCGGATCCACCACTTCCCGTCAGGGCTGCGTGGCACGAGGACAAGGGTACCTGCCTCCGCCTTCTCCTGCTCCGGGGTCTGGCGTGTAAAGAGCACAAACATTCGCCCGTCGGCCATGCGGGCGATGCTCGGATAGCGAGTCCTGCCTGCGTGCTGATACACGAAAGCGCGATCATCCCGCTGCCAGAAACCATCCGTGTTGGAAGCGCGGCCCACGACGCGCACGTTCCTCTCTTCCGCACTCGCTTCGGCTGGCGGCGTAACCCAATGCGAACCGCCGAAGCTTGCCGCGCCACTCGCCATTGTCAGCAGAAATCGCCGCCGTCGCATCGTAGTTCCCTCCGCAATCCTATTGTTGTGCGCACCGCGCCGGGAGCAACCCCTGTCCGAGCACGAACCGCTGACGTTCAATCAAAACGCCGGATACGATCCCGTTGAGCTACTCGGGAAAACCGATCAGAACCGCGGAATAAACCTCGGCACCCGCGCACAATAGGCGTCGTACGCCGGTCCAAAGTGTTCTCGCAGTTCTTTCTCCTCCATGCGCACGAGTAACAGGATCCAAACGATGCTCACCAGGAGGATTGCGTAAGCGGCAAGATAGTTGGCGACAAGAGCAAAGCTCAGGATCGCCAAGAATATCTGGAGATAGCGTGGATGGCGAAGCCGTGCATAGATGCCTTCCGTAACCAATCGACGTCCATACCGCTCAGGCGCCAGCTCGGGAAGGCCTAGCAGGACCTTTGGTCCCAACCGCCTGCCGAGCTTTACGCGCAGCACGAGCACAAACACATAGATGCACCCAGCCAGAACGACCAGGGTCCAATTCGTACCAAATTCTACAGAGAGCAAACGCTTTCGTATCGGGAAAATCGCCGTTGCCACAACTGCAATGAGAACGCCATGCAGCACGATCGTGCGATGTGGGCCGACTTTGCGCCAAAACTTGACGAATGGATGAATCGAGAACCAGTAGACATAAAGACCCGGCATGAAAAGTAACAGCAGGAGAGCCAAGTAATACCTGAACGCTTCCATAATGGCGTGTTCGCTCCTCAGCCAGGGTCCCGTCAAAGTCGTGAGCCCCCCTTACGGTCGGGCTACTGAACAACCGCGTGGGCCAAATCAGTAGCCCGCGCGTTAGCAAGGGCTCGACCTCGACTCAAGGACTTACGAGACTTTGACGGGACCCTGGCTCCTCAGCAATGAATGAATGACTGAAGCCAGTTCTTCTGCAGCTTGAACGCGCGGACCGTTCAGATCCTTACCAGCTTGGGGGGGGGAATTAGAAGTCCTTCGATCGCTTGCTCCACAAATGGAGTGTGTTTGCGTCGTTCCCAGGTGCTAGCGCGCGATTCGCGCTCAGACGATATTCTTCTCCGAAGCGGCTCTTCTCCTATGTTGGGTCGTGAAAACCCGATGCTTGCGACCCGTGGTCGTCGGATAAAGGCCCCAAGAAGTCTCACCATGATTGTGACTAAATCAGTAGTGACACGCACGCAGACACTCAAATGGCGGCCCCCCAACGGGGAGTGTCGGAGCCGAAAGAAGGCTATTTCAACCAAATGCCTTCCACAGTTCTGGATTTCCCTGGCAGACCGATTGTTCGTGGTAGATGAAGCCGTCGAGGGCACTGCTGCGGACCTGGCTCAGCAGCTCCTTCAGCTCGCCAGCGTCACTCGCGTACATCACGTGCAGATAGCACTTCCCGCGCGCACTCTGTTGCTTCATCGCCTCTGCCAGGATTTTGAAGTAGGGTCCATGCGGGCCGTTGAGGTCTGAGAGGTATAGCCCAAGCGCGTCAACGATGCCTTCCTGCAGCCATTTCTGCCATTCCAGATCGATCCGCACGGCTGCAGCTTGCGTGAAGCGACCGAGAGCACCTGTCCACTGAGCGCGGCCTCCATAGGCCAAATAGCCTTCTGGCGGAACCCCGACAATCAGTGGCTTCTCCTTAATCTCACCCCTGACGCGGCGAAGGAACTGGCTGAAGAACTCGCCGTGCAGGGCATACCATTGCTTCTTGTCGAAAGCGTCCTTCAGCACATCGACGCCGTAACGCCGGCGAAACTCTTCCACCACAGGAGGATTGAACCCAAAGCTGTCGGCCTGCGGGTTGCCGTATCCCGGCGGCCACCAGCCTAGTTGGTGGCTCCCCATATCGAAGATGATTCCTTCGGCGCCACGCTCGACGAGTTCTTTGACCTCTGCGATGCAGTAGTCCTGCGCACCCTTCTCGGCGTAACAGGGCACTCCTTGGTAGCAAAGCCCTTGATTCTTGTGCAGCATCAAGTACTGCGGGTGTTGCTCGTAAAAGCGGTCTTCCAAACCGGGGAACCAGAGATCGAAAATCGAAATCTGCGCGATCACCTTCAGCCCTCGACGCTTGGCTTCGCGCACACAGGCGTCATAGGGGTCAGAGCGGCCTAAAGCCTCGCTGAGAGCTTTTGCCGTGCTCGTGGCATACATGTTGTCGAACGGGGCAACCACTTTGCTGCGGTAGATCGCTTTCCCAACATACCGTGGCTGCAGATAGACGGTGGTGAAACCGTGATCGGCACATCTGGCCATGATCTCTGCGATCGAAGCAAGATTCGAGTGGCCAAACCAGATCAGCATGCCGCCACCCTGCTTGAGTTGAGCCCGGTCAGCAGCAGGTCCGTTGTTCGTCAGCGTAGGCAAAGTGCTCAAGGCAACAGCGCGCTGCAGAAATCTTCTGCGATTGTTTTTCGACATAGAACACACTCCGTTGCCGGGTGCGGGAGCCATCCTCAGTGCGAAATCAGCTATAGAACGGAAGCGTGCGGTTCCGTCGAGCCGCTCCCTGCAAGGACTTTCCGTCACAACGGACCGCCAGGAAGCTCGTTCTCTCGATGTGTTCAGTCTCCCGCCCGTCACACGGGCTCAACCTTGTACCAAGGAACGGCTTATGCCATGATCCCTTCACCTTGTGAATGCTGGTTGTGTCCGATGGCATTCTAACTGTTCACCCGTTTTGCCAGCGTATCACGGTCATCATCCTACTCAAGGACCTTCCCACGGCCCCGTCAAAGTCGGAGGCCGATGAGGCGCAAGACTTGGGGACCGAGGCGGGCGCAATGGCGGAGCGCAGGGGCGATGTAGCGGGCACCGGCCATACGGAGCAGCGAGATGGCCAAGTTGCGCAGAGAAGCCATGACCTGTGCGCCCATCCCTTTGCGGACTTGGGAGC
>VFZK01000247.1 GCA_016871215.1 Acidimicrobiia bacterium
CGCTGCGCACGGGGGTGCAATGGCGTAAGATCTGCTTTGGCAACCGCAGCGCCAACGGGGAGCTGGCCACGGCGCGCTTGTTGACGGTCGCCGGAACCTGTGATCTGCAGCGTCTCAATATCTTGGCCTATCTCTCCGCCGCGATTGCTTGCCATCGCCGCCGTCAACAGGTGGCCTCACTGCTTCCCCGATAGTTACACCCTGAACTGTTACGACTTTAGTTGGGATGGAAGTCGGGCCTGTCGGAGCTCGATAGCAAGCCGAACACCACGATTCGCCCGTCTCCAACAGAGACGCTCAGGGCAATCAGGAAGCGAACCGGTTGAAGAGCAGGGTCCGGTCCGCTGTTGGCCGCCAGAGCCCGACCAGTGTCGCCGAGCTGTGCGAGATTCGCAACCTGAAAACACCCGAAAACACAACACGCGAAAACACATCAGATGGAAATTGACATACAATCGGCGCTATCTGTCGCCTGGGTGATGGGTCGAAATCCTGTGTCTTGTCCAAAGCAAAGGCAGTCGTCGCTACCATGCCATTGCACATCGAAACGCCTCTCGTCTGCTCATGGCCTCTGAGTCTTGTTTCAGGCCATTCGACCTGGCTTAAGTTGGAGGCTCTGCAACCTCCGGGCTCATTCAAGATTCGCGGCATTGGCGCTGCCTGCGAGGCGCAAGTACGGCGTGGCGCCCGCAGGCTTATCTCGTCCTCCGGCGGCAACGCGGGAATGGCAGTCGCCTATGCCGGACGGCGCCTCTCCGTGCCAGTCCTTGTTGTAGTCCCGGAAACGGCCACTGAGACGGCCAAAGAGCGGTTGCGCCTGGAACAGGCCCAGGTGATCGTTCACGGCCCCTCATGGCACGAGGCCAACGCTCTGGCGCTGTCGATGCTGGAAGGCTCGGACGCTTATATTCACCCCTTCGACGACCCGCTCCTCTGGGCCGGACACGCGTCGATGATCGACGAGGTCGCGTTGGCAGGCTTGAAGCCGGAGGCTGTTGTGTTGTCGGTGGGTGGCGGAGGGTTGCTCGCGGGCGTCGTTCAAGGACTCCAGCGTAACGGACTAAATCGCGTGCCTGTGCTTGCTGTCGAAACCGAGGGCGCCGACTCGCTGCATCAGTCGCTGGCTGCTGGCCGCCTGGTCGACTTGGAGCGGATCACCAGCGTCGCGAGCACCCTGGGCGCCAAGCGGGTTTGCGATAGAGCGTTCGAGTGTGCCCAAGAGCATCCGATTCGCAGCATCGTCGTTTCCGACCGGTTGGCGCTGTCGGCTTGCGAGCGGTTCCTCGACGACCATCGGCTGCTGGTCGAGCCCGCCTGTGGGGCCAGCCTGGCGTTGGCTTACGACAGGTCTTCGGAGCTTGCCGGCTTCGAGACCGTACTGTTTATCGTTTGCGGCGGGGCGACGGCCACGATCGACCAGATTCGCCAGTGGTCAGCGAAATACTCGAGTTGAGTTTGTCTGGCGAAACAACACATCGTTCGCCGAACGGAGGAACGGTCATGTGCGGATCGCAAGTTGTCAAGGTTTCTCGCCGCAATTTCATCAAAGCGGCAGGAAGCGCGGGAGCTGCCGCGGGACTGGGAGATCCTGCAGTTCTCGCCAGCCCTGTCTCATGGTTCGCGCAGCGTCCCAGGTCGAACGCCTCGACGAAGTCGTTCACAGGCAAACGCCCGGAAGACTATCGGATCATCCTGCAGGATATTGCGGACCCACTGACGCGAATGCCCTGGCCCCCGACCCCAGAGAAACTGGTGGAAGCTTCCATAGGGCCTTTACGCGGTTCATCAGTGAATGCCTATGCGTTTGGACTCAACCACTCGGGCACGCAGATCACGCACTGTTCCGACACGTTCCCGGTTGTCGGCCAGGACCAGGTATTGCTGAGAAGTGGTAGTGCGCTCAAAATGAATGAAGCGGTCAAACGGCTCTGCCGCGAGGGTCACAATCCACTGGCGATCATGTGCGATGCCGCGCATCAGACGGGCATGGATTTCTTCTTGCGGATGCGCATGAACGATCTTCACGATCGTGTCGGCGATATCAGCAGTATTGAAAAACCCGGTCTGAGCGCCAAAACTAGCGCGCCGGAGCCTTTCTACTACACTCCGAAGTGGAAGCGAGACCATCCAGAGTGGTTGATTGGCGACGCGGAAGCCCCGCATCCGCATGCCAGTCTTCGTTTCTGGGAAGCGAAGGCGGGTAACTATGTGATCGCGGGCTTCAGAGAGATGATGTTGAGATTTGCCGAGGAAGCTCTGAACCAGTGCGACTTGGATGGATTCGAAATCGACTTCGTTCGCTGGCCCTTCCTGTTTCCACACATTGAGGCTTATGCGCACCGGCACATCATGACAGCTGTGATGCGACGTATCCGAAAGCATGCCGCCGAGCGGGCGCAGAGTCGAGGCCGCTCGCTGTTCCTGTCGGCGCGGGTGCCGTGCTCGGTTGAACTGGCGCTGCGGATTGGCATCGATATCCCAACCTGGCTTAAGGAAGGGCTGTTGGATCTGGTGGTGATCGGAGGCGGATATGTTCCCTTTGGCACACCATGGACGGAAATCGGACGGCTTGCCTCCAGCGCTGGGATTCCCGCTCTGGCCTGCCTCAGCCGGGGAAAGTTCCCGCAGGGAGCGGCCAACCCGCCGGAGCGAGAGTTTTTGCGGGCGGCAGCGTTTCGCGCCTATGAAGCGGGTATGTCGGGAATGGTGCTTTGGAATTACTTTTACGAGATGGAGCAGTACTACGCGCGTCCTGGCGAGTCGCGCGGCTTCGAGTTCGTTCGAGACCTTGCAAGCCGCGACTTTCTGCGGACGGCCCGAAAGTCGTATGCGCTCGACACGATTGTCCCGGAACCCGTTTACTTTGCCTATGCGCACAGCAACTCGCCCGCCCAGGTTCCGTTGATGGTTGGCGCGACGAACGATGGGATTGGCAGCACGGTTGTCTTCGACATCAGCGACGATTTGAGCCGCGCCCCCAGCCGTTTGCAGCCAAAGCTGTGGCTGCATCTGGTGAATCTGGGTCCGGAAGACAGGCTGGAGTTTTTCTGGAACGGCCAGCGCGTCCATCCCGATCCCAAGGCCTATCCTGGCAACACGATGTTTGACCATCACGAGTTCGCGTTTGGGCTGGCGGCGGGACAAGTGCACCGAGGAGAAAACCAACTGGAGATCCGCCTGCTGAATCGAAGTCCGCTCTTGGATCCCTACATTACCTTGGTCGAGGGGCACATCACGATTCCTGAGATGACAGCGTAGGGGTATCCCATGGCCTCGACTCTCCGCGTTTGGCGCGAGCGGCGCAAAGATTGTGATCTGCTGATTCTAGAGAACGGCAGAATCCGGGTCACGACGTGGCCCGACAACGGCGCTGCGGTTCTCGGATTCGAGGACCTCGAACGCGGGTTCGACGTTCTCTGGAAGAACCCCATCGTGCAACCGCCGCGGCGAACCCTCCTGGCTCAGCCCATCGAGCGCAACAGCGATCTCTTCGATGTCCTGGACGGATCCTGGTTCGTTTCGCTCCCCATCGGATTCTTTCCCACCGAGTATTTCGGCGCACCGATCGGCGTCCACGGAGAGTTCAGGTCTTTGCCCTTTGACGCCCAAATCCTGGAAGAAAGCCGCGAGCGAGTGCGCGTCAAAGTCGTTGGGAGATCGATTCGCACACCGTTCGTTTTGGAGAGAACCTGGGAACTTCACCGCGATAGCTATGTTCTGGTGTGGGATGAAACGCTCTCCAATCGGAGCGGCCAGGCGCGGCCATGCGCCTGGCTGCAGCATCCGGCGTTCGGGGGCGAGCTACTCGATGGCGCGGAATTGCGCGTGCCGGCCAGGACGATCGCGACCTATGACTTCAAACGGCAAGTGGGCAGCCAGATCAAACAGGGCTATCGAGGCGATTGGCCCTTGATTCCAGAGACCGCCAGCGGCGGGATGCGCGACTGCAGCAAAGTGCCAGGGCAGGGAAGCGGCCTGGATCATTCTGTACAGATGACCGATTTCTCGATCGGGTGGGGCTGCCTGTGGAACTCAAGGCTGCACTGGGGATTCGCGTTGCGTTGGGACGAGCAGCTGTTTCCCTGGGCATGGTCTTGGGCGGATGCGGGTGGGATTCAAGACTATCCGCTCTGGGGGCAGGGACACTTGATCACGCTGCAACCCAGCACTTCGCCCGTGGGAGCTTTCCCCGACCTCGTGGCGGCGGGCCAGGTAATCACGATTCCAGCCGGAGGATCAGTTAGGACGCGCCTGCTGTGCGGCTTTACGAACCAACCTGAGGCCCCGTGGGAACTGGCCGCGCCGTGACATTCGGCGCCACCACGGAGTTGGATCTGCAAGTCAGTCGCCAGAGCATCCGACGAACGCAAGCTCTTTCGGCACTCCTTCGACGTATACCGTAAAGAACACGGCTTCCCAAGCGCGAAGAGTTTCTGTGACTTCGCCCCACAGCTCTTGCACCTGATCACGGTTCGGATGAAGCGTTCCGAAAACCTGGAGCAGTGCCCTGTCGGACAGCGGCACGGCCACGCCAAAGGCTTTCCGCCTTGCAACGCGTTCGATATCGAGAATCGTGTGCGAACCCTGTTCTCCACAAACCTCGAGGATCTGTGGATGGGGTCTTTAAGCACCCGGCGCCGGCCGTTCGGTTTCTGCAGTCTTCGAATCTCACCGCGAAAACAGTTGCGGACTGCAACATCGTCCGGGTCTGTCAACTGCGCATCGGCTCCCGCGATCATGCACTCCACGACACCACAGCACCTTACCGCTGCTGGATCGCTGGAACCTTTCAGCGCCTCGATGACCGAGCGGAGATACTCTTCGGCAACAAACGGAGCGGCCTCGCTTGCGACTCCAACCGGGGGCGGCCGAAACGCGCCTTCACGAAAGACTCGCTCACGCAGGGATTTCAAGGCCCGCCCCGCGTCCTGGTCGTAGGCTACCAGATAGTGCCAACTCGTCGCTCCCATTGCGTCTCCATCTATACCGCGAGGCATGTAGGGACCCACGTTTTGGCCGCACTGCAGTCGTCTCCAGCAGCCCTGCTACACCGCTCCTCGGGTTTACCGGTCACCCTCGGCCGCGGCTGGCGTCATTTCATCGAATGCAGGCCAAACATGTTGCCCTCGGAGTCCAACGCCAGGGCAATGAAACCCCACTTGCCGATCGACATTTTCTCGCGATGGACGCGGCCACCGGCAGCACTGATGCGGCCAGCTTCAACCGCGCAGTCGGCGCAATGGAAGTAGACCAGCGTGCTGTTCCCGCCCGGTGAAACTCCCTCGAACTTGACCAGAGCCCCCGCCGCGCCTGACCCGCCCATCACCATCGGAAAGCTCCACATTTCAATTCCTGGGCTATCGAGCTTTTCTAGTTTTACCTGGAACACAGAGTCATAAAACTGTCTGGCGCGAGACATGTCTTGCACATAGATCTCAAACCAGCCTACAGGATTGTTGTTTGTCATCGGTGTTCTTCCTTTCCGCGATTGTAGACGACGGTTAGAGAGGCTGTTGCGAAGCGAGGTCCCTGCCTTCAGCACTTTGTCACAGGTCTTGGATGCGCGCTGCTGATGGGCTCCGACAGCCAGAAAACAGCGTGCGGTTCTATAGTACATCCGAACCATACACATCGTACTCTCGTGAATGGCTTGGTACTGGGGTTAGCCTAAGCTGTAGCTTTCTGGACAGCCCCGCAACATACTGCGGCGCCAGCGAAAGCGGGAGCGCCGGGGAATTGGGAGTGGGTGGTGCGCGGACGGAAACGCCTGGATTCCCGCTTGCACGGGAATGACGGGGTGGGGTTGGCCACGGGCGTGGGAATGACGAGCGGTTCCCGCGCAAGCAGGAATCCAGACCTTTCTGGCCGGACAGAGAACGCTGCAACCTGACCCACGACCAAAGACTGCCGCGTCGGCGCAGGCACAACGCCCTCCACAGCGCTGCATCTTCGGCGGAAAAACTCGGCTTGGATCATTGAATCGAGAGCTCTGGCCTTATCGAAACTGCCAGCGATTGCCCTGTGGCGACTCACATCCTTGGCGGCATTTGCAGCTCGTTAGTTTCTGTCGCGAAACTCCGAAACACGCTCGGCGTGAGGGTTTCAGTCCCGGAGGGTCCAGCATGGCAGAATGCCCGTGCCGCCTGCATGGGCTTCCAGCCCCGCAGCCGTCGCTCCCGCGTACGCGGGAGCCCAGGGAGGGTTGACCGGTGGGAATCCTGGATTCCCGCTTTCGCGGGAATGACGACATCGTTCGCACCGGGAACGGGGCACGGCTGACAAGCCGGCCGTAGTCCCGAAGGAGGCGGCGGGAAACGTGCGCGGAACCGGGGAATCCATGCCATCTTTCGGCGCTGTTGCACGGCCGAAAGGCTCGACTGGTCTGGCCTTGCGAGTTTCGCGACAGAAACTAGCTAGCTATTGGGTTGGTTCCGGTCGTGAAGGTTCGCTCAGCAACCAGGCTCGGTTGAACCGGGCGATGCGAATCTCGCGCCCGCTTCGATCCGGCAAGTCTTCTTGCCAGACTGCGATTAGAGTGTCGTCGGCAGCCTGGGTCGCAGAAGGATAGGACGCTTGCACTTCCTCCGGACTTGCGAGAATCCTTGGCGGCGACCAGGTGCGGCAGTTGTCTTTCGAGAGAGCCACGCATAGCGGGGTCCGCTTGCGAGGGGAGTTGTTCCACACGACCATCACCTCGTGATCGGGGTTTTTCAGTCGCCATAGCGCTGCCGGGGCGTTGTGGGATGTGAGTGGACTGGGAACCGGCTTTTTCCAGGTGACGCCGCCATCGTGAGAGACGCTCTGGTACAACTGGGTCGCCGCTGTGCGCAAAAGAACAAAGATACTGCCCTTCTTCAACACCACCGCAGCGGGCTCGTCAACGCCGCTGACGGAGTGAGGCGAGGTTTTCGGAATGGACGCGGAGAGATCTCCTCCAGCCGTCCAGGTCTTGCCCCCATCCTTGGAGCGAAGGACGCCCGCCTTGATGTTCATTTCACCTTCCGTGGCGGGAATCATCCCTTGTTCTGCCCATGTGTCGTAGGAGTAGCCCATAACCAAGGTCCCATCGGAGAGTCTGTGACCAATGTGAATCTTTCCCGAGATGTACCGGTGTGGCTTGGCAACTTCCACCGGCTGACTCCAGGACTTTCCCTGGTCGTCGCTGCTGGTCATCCAAATCTGCGATTGATCGATCTTGAACGGACGTGGCAACGTGGTGGAGTAAACGAGGATGCGCTGGCCATCCAAGACAATATTAGGATCTGCGTCCAGCGCGTTCGGGTTTTGCACAAGCACTCTGGGTTGTCCCCAGGTCTTCCCATGGTCTGTGGAAAGGACACCCACAACCCGATAGCTATCGCGGTCCTCCCTCCTGGCTTCGGAGAATACGCAAAACAGGTTGCCGCTGGGCAAGCAGGCAATGACTGGATAGGCATTGATCGGGAAGTTCCCTTTGTCTGGGATGTGGACCACGCCCTTCTCAAAAAAGGGAGTTTCGGCATGGCTCGATGTCGAAAAGATGCTGGCAGCCAGGAAAAAGCTGAGAAGAATCTGTATCACCCAGATTATGCGCCGAACGGGCTTATAGCGACTGAACCGGAACGGAGGGATTGAAAGGAAAGCGGGAGTGCCCTAGGATAGGCGGTTTGCAAAGACGACCTATCCAGACTTGATAGAGCGATCAAGGAAAGGAGCACTCCCGAATGGAGAAGATAGCAAAAGCGCCGAGGTCTGAAAAGGCCGTTGCGAGCGGAAAAGAAAGAACGCGGGGGAAAGCCAATAAAATCGGGGCGGCCACCCGGTACGACTTTGGAGGCGGGGTGCTGACCCCGTACGGCGGCCTGTTACCGCTGGCGGCGTTGTTGGAGAAGCTGGAGTTTGTGCAGCTGCTGTACGAGAAGCTAACGGTCAAGCGGCAGCCGGCGAGTCTGAGTAATGCCCAATTCGTGATGGGGACCGTGTTGATGTTTTACTTAGGTTTTGCGCGAATGCACCATGTGAGATACGTGCGGGACGATGAGATGGTGCAAGAGGTGTTGGGCAGCGCGG
>VFZK01000248.1 GCA_016871215.1 Acidimicrobiia bacterium
CGGGACAGCACATTGTGCAGCTGCGAGCCCTTGCCTTAAGTGACCGCTGGGGACCCGCCATCGAGTTGACACTTCGCCCGCTCCGTAAGGCTGTCCGTGCGTCGTGAGGCTAATGTCCAGGATGAGATCCACACTCTCGAAATCCACGCCGCTGTCTCCCAAGCGCTCACAACACTTGTAATTCCCGGCTCTTCAGCACCTTGATCCTGTCTCGCAGCTGCGCAGCCTTCTCGAACTCGAAATTCCGGGCCGCATCGCGCATCTCCTTCTGCAGCCGCACAACCTGCGCTTCGAGCTCTTCGGGGTTCGCAAACTCCAACGGCTCTTCGACAGGTAACGAAAGGTAGTCGGCTTCAGCCATGGCAACCAGGCTCATGTCGACCGGCTTCACGATGGTTTCCGGCGTAATGCCGTTTTCCTGGTTGTACTGGATCTGGCGCTCACGCCGGCGGCTGGTCTCATCGATGGCATTCCGCATCGACTCGGTCATGATGTCTGCATACAAGATCGCCCGCCCTCGTACGTTGCGAGCCGCACGGCCGATGGTCTGAATCAGGGAGTCCCTGGATCTCAGAAAACCCTCTTTGTCGGCATCCAGCACCGCGACCAGCGACACTTCGGGAAGGTCCAACCCTTCGCGCAGCAAGTTGATGCCAATGAGCACATCGAACTCGCCACGCCGGAGGTCGCGCAGGATCTTGATGCGTTCGAGCGTCTCGATCTCCGAGTGCATGTAGCGGCAGCGAACGCCGACTTCGCGGTAGTACTCGGCAAGATCTTCCGACATGCGCTTCGTCAGAGTCGTGACAAGAACCCGTTCTGTGCGCGCTTCGCGAAGCCGGATCTCATGAAGCAGGTCGTCAACCTGTCCCTTCACAGGGCGTACTTCGATCTCCGGATCCACGAGTCCCGTTGGACGGATGATCTGCTCGACGACCACACCGCTGCTGCGGGTAAGTTCGTAGGGTCCAGGCGTCGCCGAAACGTAGATGACCTGGTTGAGCCGTTTCTCGAACTCCTCGAACTTCAACGGGCGGTTGTCGAGCGCTGAGGGCAGTCGAAATCCGTAGTTGACCAGATTTTCTTTGCGAGAACGGTCGCCGGCATACATTCCACGCACTTGTGGAATGCTTTGATGGCTTTCGTCGATCAGCATCAGATGGTCGGGTGGGAGGTAGTCGAGCAGCGTGGGCGGCGGATCTCCAGGAGCCCGCCCAGAAAGGTGGCGCGAATAATTCTCGATGCCGTGGCAAAAACCGATCTCTTTCATCATTTCGATGTCGAACATCGTTCGCTGGTGCAGACGCTGCGCTTCCAGGAGCTTGCCTTGGGCCTCCAGTTGCGGGCGCCAGACCTCCAGTTCTTCTTTGATGCTTCGAATCGCTTTCAGCACGGTGCTGCGCGGCGTGACGTAATGCGACTTTGGATAAATGGGCAGGCGTTCGTACCGGTACTTGACGTCGCCATACAGCGGGTCGATCTGCGACAGGGATTCGATTTCGTCGCCAAACAACTCGATCCGATACGCCATATCGTCGTATGCTGGAAAGATCTCGATGCAATCACCGCGCACCCGGAACGTGCCACGGCGGAACTCGCTATCGTCTCGCGCGTACTGGATCTCCACGAGCTTTTTAATGATGTCTTCGCGCTTGGTTCTTTGTTCCTTGTCGAGAAGCAACAGCATGCCGTAGTAAGCTTCAGGCGAACCGATGCCGTAAATGCAACTGACACTGGCGACAATCACGCAATCACGGCGTTCGAAGAGCGTGCGCGTGGCCGACATCCGCATCTTGTCGATTTCGTCATTGATGGTGGCTTCTTTCTCGATGTAGGTGTCGGTGGCAGCGATGTAGGCTTCAGGCTGGTAGTAGTCGTAATAGCTGACGAAGTACTCCACGGCATTGAGGGGGAAAAAGGTGCGAAACTCCTGGCAGAGTTGGGCAGCCAGGATCTTGTTGTGCGCCAAAACCAGAGTCGGGCGGTTTACCGCCTCGATCACCTTCGCCATCGTATAGGTCTTGCCGGATCCAGTGACTCCGAGAAGGACTTGATGTTTTTCGCCGTCCCTCAGTCCCTTGACTAGCTGCTCGATGGCCTGGACCTGGTCGCCTTTCGGCTCAAATTGCGCGACGCGAAATCCTGCTTGCGGGGGTTTCATGAAGGAGATGCTTGCGGGGCAACGACTACGGTTCGATCCGGATGCGGGTTGGAACTGGGGTTTCGATCCTCACGTTCGCCCGCGAGTTGGCTTGAAAGGTAACGGTTCGCCGCGGGAACCTCTCACAGACGGCGGTTTGCAGTGCGCGTGCGGTAGGAGCAGGGCCGTGTTGAGGCCATCAAACGTAGCCCTGGGCCCAAACCAGCCTCGCACCCACGCTACCGTCTCAGCGCCGATTTCTGAACGCCAAACACAAATCGGACAATGCGCGAACGAATCCGCTCTGGCATGTCAAGAAACATCAGCCCGAGGCGATGGATCCGATTCCCTTGGGCATCCGAACGGCGCTCGCAGCGCACCAGCTTGGATCGCAAGCGAAACTCGTCCGGAACCCCGGGCAGCGCGAACCGGGCTTCAAAGATCGTTCCCAACGCCACCGGATCCTTGTAGTAGACCGAGAATCCGCCACCGCTGACATCCAATGTTCTTGTCTTGATGAGCAATACAACCTGGGTCTCATCAGTATGAGCGGAGTCTGGAGTGCCAATCAGCTCGACTGGGATGCTGGAAGGCACCCTCACGAACTCGCGCCTTTGGGTGCGGGTTATCGATCCGACCTGCTCCACCACCACCACAGGCACCGGCTCGTTGGCGGTTTTTTCTACTTTGGCTCGCAATCCGTAGGCCGCGTCCTCCCGGGTGAAGGATAGATAGACTTCATCTCCCGCCCGAACGGCCACACGAATGCCATTCTCAGTGGGCCAGGCAATGCAGATCCTTGCATTCTCCATGTCTTCCACCCGAGAGGAATACCCGTGAGCCGACTCTTCGTCCATGAACGTCACCTGCAACAATTCATTGACCTGCAACGAAACATCGCTCATGTTCTCTGTTTGTTCAAAACGCGATCTCTGTCACCATCGACCGATTTGGCCAAGCAACCGTGCACCTTCGCGACCGCCTGGAAGCGCCCATCCACAGCATCGCATCGAAGACCTGCCGTCAATGCGCCGAAGCAATCCAATCCGCGAAGTTTCCCTCAAAAAGCCTTTGAACATCCCGGCACACTTCCGCTTCGGTCAGCTGCCATCCAGTCTGCACCAGATCGGAATACTTCTCGGCCAACACCCTGGAAATGATCGTTCGCGAATGAGGCCATTTGTAGAGCAACTGGTCAAGCACGCGCGCATCCGAGTGTTGAGGAATGAAGCTCGTTCCCAACAGTTCGAAGCGCTCTCGAGTGATCTCTTCAATAATACTCGGATTATTCATGAACCACCAGCAACCGAAAGGCATTAGGTTTTTGAATTTTCTGGCGGCGACACACAGGGCGTGCTGGTTTTCCCGAGCCAGCATGGAAACCAAAAAGCGGTTCTGGGGAAACCCACCACACAAGCGCTCGACCGCAGACATGTCTGCCATGCCCAAGCTGTCGCCGGCTAACCGAAGCTCTGGATTCACCTGCTTGCGCACGCCAATCATCATCGAAAAGGGCAAACCATGTTCACGGCAGACCGGTAACACACAGTCTGCCACCAGCCGGGCCCGCAGAGTCGGCTCCGGAAAGTTGAAGTCTGGGGGCAGCGATGCTGCCAAATAGACCGGCCGCATTCGTTTGATCCAATCTTCCAGAAACCGCCGGACTTCGGCCAGCGTACGGCCCTCGAGCCCACGCTCTACCGCGTAGCCGCAAGAAGCCAGCTGCGGCTGGGTTTCTTCCCACTTCAACAGCAGCGGGTCAATCCGTAACACAGGCTTGAAGCGAGGATCTATCTCAGGAGCTTTCATCCAAACGGCCCGCTCTGCCGGATCGAACGGGTCGTTCGTCATCACTACGCTCTTCACCTTGGCCAGCTTGAAGACCTGGTCTGTGTAGTCACTGCGATTCTGTTGGGCAAAGTAGGCCCGGAACGCCTTAAGGTCGCGCCGGCTTGGGTCGAGCCCCAGTTGCTGCAGCACAGTCAGAATGCCGCGGGTGGCTTCGGACAAAGGTGAGTTCTGCTCAAACAGAGACTTCCAGATCGTCTCGGCCTGCGCTGCTGTGTCCATTGCCCAGAACTCCCGATAGGAAATGGGCGAGAAACGGAACACCTCGGCGATCAGGTAGTGGTAGTTGATCAGCTGGTCCAAACCCCACAAGCCGATGCTCCCAAACTCTTCACCGTAGAGATGCGTGTGCATATCGACGACCGGAGTTTCCTGCACCACTCGCTCCACTGTGGCACCGATCTCTTCCAAAGGGATGTCGCGCTTCGGACTATCGATCGACATCGATTCCCCGCTGAGAAAGCAACCGAGATTTCGATTCACCTGCTTGGAGAAACGAAAAATACCAGAAGTGCTCCGGCCAAGCTAATGGTTTTCAGGAAGGCTCTTCAACAACCGCGGGAACGGCGCATGTCTGGGGGGTCTGAAGCTGGGACCGTGTCTCGTCCGAGTCGTGAGTCGTCTCGACGGTCGGACGACTGAAAAGCGGCTCAGCGTCGACTCAAGGATCTACAAGACTCTGAGGGACACGCTGGCAGTTGCCCGCGAGTCATGGGATCTTATTCGAAGGACGACATGAGGAGAGCGTCACAAGCTGGAGGCTGCCAACCCTAGACGGGATTTCTCACCAAGAGAGCGTTACCGCGTCAGGGCATGCGCTGCAAAGCTTGCAGGTCGGGTGCTCCCACCCGGCCAACCTTGTTCCAAGAGAGCGGAGGTGATTGGACTATGACCTGTCGGCGGGAAATCTGGGCCAGAAAGGAGCAAGGGATCGAATGTCGACGCTCCCGGCTTGAGCACGCAGAGAGCCTCTTCCCCGTTAGGCGCAGGCTCGCCGGCCAATAAGAAAGGGCAGGAGATCACTCCCCTGCCCTTTTCAATGCTGACCCCTTTGCGATCCCGGCTCTACTGGCTGGACGACAGGCTCTCGATCTCGCTCTTCAACAGTGTGATCTCAACCCGGCGATTTGCCGCGCGCCCTTCCTTCGTCTTGTTGTCCTCGACCTGCTTTGCCTCTCCCAGGCCTAGGATGAACATACGAAACAGTGGGATTTCGTGCTGCTGCGACAGATACCGGACCACGTTCTCGGATCTCTTTTGGCTGAGAGCAAGGTTGTAAGAGTCCCTGCCGATGTTGTCTGTGAAACCCTGGATCTCGAGCACATAACCTTTCGATCCCTTAACTTTCGCAGCCAGCTCATCCAGACTCGCTTTTGCCTGGTCGCTCAGATCGGCCTGGTTGAACTTGAAAGTGACACTCGCGTTTTCCACCGGCTTGTAGCTGTCAATGTTGCTGATCTTCTGGTTCAGGCTGGTCTCCACACCGGAGATCTTCCCTTCGGCGTTTCGTGCCATCTGCTGAGCTTCCACAGCCTTCTGGTCGGCCGCCATCGCCTTGCCGTCAACCTCATTGGCCCTTGCTTGCACCGACTGAATACCCGACTGCGCCCTGGAATCGACGTCCTTAATCGCATTCTCGTTGCGCTTGCTGACTTCGGTCAGTTCGTCCACGCGACCGCTGACGGGATCGATCTGCTGCTTCACGTACTTTTTCGTTGTGCAGCCCATTTCGACAAACAGCGAAAGCGCCGCGATCATGCAGATGATCAGGCCATTCTTCTTGGACATTGTCTCTCTCCTTTTCTTCATTGGTGATTCTTCTTGGCGATCCTCAATTTCAGGGAAGCTAGCTGGCTTTCTGGGCTCTTTTGAACTTGCTGGAGCTCATTTCGTTTCTCTGCCCAGTCCTTAGCACGGTTGCTTCCAAACTCCGGATCGCGCAGGAACCACTTGATTCAGCTTAGCTTTTCTTGAGAATCGCGGGCCGGCCGAAACAATTCGAGGAGGGACAAGGCCAGATCGAAACCGCAGTTTTTTCTTTGACCGTGTAGAAGATGCTACGGGGGACAGCGACGGTGCGGGGTGACTCAGCTCGATTGATAGACGGCGAGAATGTAGTCGGCGCGTTCTCGGGGTTTGCAGTAAGCACGCAGATCCGGGTGGAACCCCTTCTCGGCGTCAGGCTGAGTGAGGATGAACTCGATAATGCTTTCGATTGGGAAGCCCATCTCCTTCGCCTTCCGGGCTGCGATGCCGTCGGCTTCCTTTTCGAAACGCCGGCGAATTTCGGCCAGATTCTTCGGAGCGGAACGATCTGCCGGCTTCAACAGGTGTTCGTAAAGTCGGACGTCGTGTTCCAGGTAGGCGTGAGCGTACTCGTGGGCGATCGCAAAGAAGATGCGTCCGCGGTCGGCAGTTTCCAAAAAAGCCCGATCGACGATAATGATTCCGCTGCTGTTGGCCATCGCAAATTTGCGGGTTTCACCGATCGAGATCGAAAACTCACACTGAAACGAAAGGTTCAGTCGCTGCTGAATTTCCTTGATCAGCCTGATCCTCTCAGCTGGCAACGTGCGGATCGAAGGTTCAGACAAGACCGCCGTTGCAAGCAGCCCCAAGAGAACCAGACCATAGCGACGAAGCCACTCCATCATTCAGCCGTCCTCGAGTTCGCGTTTCAGCCTCACGTATCGGCAGACCGCAAGTGAAGGATGAACGCGTGTCTCGTCTCGTTCAAAGCGCTTGCACAGAAACAGCTTGCGCGTTCGACGGCCACCCGCGTCAAGAGGCGAACGCACAAACCAGCCGTAGCGTCCGGTCCGAAAGGCGCTTCACGCTGCTTTCACCTTCTGCCGGCGTTTCCTTCCAAAAATCCAGGAAACGACGATTCCCACCAGATAAAGGAGCAACATGGGGGTGGAGAAGATCAACATGTTGGCAATATCGGAGGTAGGAGTCAAGATCGCTGCGACAATGAAGATGATCAAAATGGCGTAGCGGAGATTCCGGATCAGGAACCGGGCATTGACGATGCCGAAAATGGTTAGGAAAAAAATGAGAACGGGAATCTGGAAAATGATGGCGCAGCCGATAATGACCGTAAGGATCAAGTCCAGGTATTCGGTAATCGTCACCACAGGCTGGAACGAACTACCAAGATTAATCAGAAACCGAAGCGACATCGGCAAAGCGATCGTGTAGGCAAACGCTCCACCCAGAAGGAAAAGGACGCTAGTAGAGATGATGAAGGGAAGGGCAAACTTTTTCTCGCGAGCATAGAGGCCCGGCGAAATGAACAACCATACTTGCGTCAGCACCACGGGCGATGCGAGAAAGACACCCGCCAGCAGTGCCACCTTCATATAAATGGTGAAGGGGTCGGTGGGATTCGTGTAGGCCAGCTTGGCCCCATTGAGGTTCTGCGTAATGGGGACTGCTAGAAAGTTGTAGATTTTCTCGGCGAAAGAAAAGCAGGCCACAAACCCGATTCCCACTGCAGCAATGGAAACGATGAGTCTTCGGCGAAGCTCGTCCAGATGGTCGAGAAACGACATCTTTGCCGACGACTCAAGCTCGTTGTCGTCGAGATCGTCAGTGGTCATCCGGGTTGGTTTCGGAGTTAGGCTTGGGGCTGGGGTCGCGCTCCGGTTCGGAGTTCTGATGGGCAGGCGGTTCGGCCTCGATGGCGCGGACTTCTTCTTCGATCGTGGACCTCAGCTCATTGGAAGCCCTGCGGAATTCTGCCAATCCCTTCCCTAAGGATTTGCCAAGCTCTGGCAGCTTCTTAGGTCCGAAGAAGATCAATGCGACCACGAAAATAATGATCAATTCAGGAACGCCGAGAGAGCCCATTCGCTCCTCCAAGTAGAATTGGATCATAGAAGAGAGGCTTGCCCAAGTCAAGCTGGAGCGCGCCAGGGGGTGTGCGACAAATTTGTGGGTGGATAGCATTTTGGGGCGAAGGGGTGGTAGAAGCTGAATGCTGGTAAAGCATGCAGAGAGGAGCCCCCCGATGACACTGCAAGAGTTGGAGCAACACCGCCGGG
>VFZK01000249.1 GCA_016871215.1 Acidimicrobiia bacterium
CCAAGCAAGGCGTCAAAGGAAAGCGCCTCAGAGCGGGCGGGGACAACGATTACCTCCTCCAGCTCCTATTGGGCTAAATTTAGATGCGTTTGCCCTGCGGCCAAACCGCACCAAGACATCCGTTCTTGGTCCGTCTTCCACGAGACGCACCGCGAAAGCAGCCTCGAAGCCCTTTGATAAGGCTTCGACCAACGCACCGACTGGTGGAACCGTGCCTAAACAGGTCTTGAGGTCCGCTACCGCGGAGCTCAACAATGCAGACTCACACGACCGCAGCACTCTTGAAAGGGAGGTCACATCGAAGTCGATCAAGATCGATCCGTGTTGAAGAAAGGCGTTCTTCCTTCTTCGCTGGGCACTACCCACAAGCTTGCGTCCTTGCCAAAGCACTTCATGGTGTCCGGAAAGGGCGAAACAGGCGGAAGACAACGGTCCCGTTGCAGATCGTTTACCGGTCTCAGCGGCCAGCGTCGTTTCCAGACCTAATAAGCGGAAACCTCTTTGCAGCGCAGAGGCGATCCGGCAATAGGTTTTTCCAATGTTAGCGCTGGGGAAAAAGGCAGAGTCGTTCGACACCACCGAATAGGTGAGTTCCCGGTCGTGCAACACGGCCTTGCCACCGGTGGGGCGCTGGACAATCTCTATCCCATGGGAACGGCAGTAGTCGAGGTTGATCACCTGCTCGGGTTTCTGCGACAGGCCGAGGGAGACAGTGGGGCAACGCCACTGATAAAAGCGAAGATGGGTTTGCGGTGGCGCCTGAGCTTCAGAAACTTCGCACAAGAGCGCTTCATCAACAGCCATATTGAACTGTCCGGACTGCGGCCCCTCGTACGATACCCTCCAATGAGCTGCGCCCGCGGTTTGACTGGCATGAGAGGTCAATGGAGCATTTCCTGGACTGGACGGCAGGCGACGCCTTGAGAATCGGCCACAGCGCGATAGGTCACGTGGCCGCCGAACACGTTGACACCTTGGGCAAACCCCGAGTCCGAACGAATGGACTGTACGACGCCTAGCCTCGCCAGTTTCAGCACGTACGAAAGCGTTGCATTCGTCAAAGCAAATGTCGACGTCCTGGGCACAGCGCCAGGCATGTTGGCGACGCAATAGTGCACCACGCCGTCCACTTGATAGGTCGGATGGCTGTGGGTAGTTGGATGCGTGGTTTCAATGCACCCACCTTGATCGACAGCCACGTCGACGATGACGGCTCCTTTTTTCATCGTGGCGATCATCGAGCGGGTCACTAGCTTTGGCGCGGAAGCGCCAGGAACCAGAACCGCTCCGACGAGCAGGTCGGCTTTCCTGATTGAGTGCGCGATCGTGATGCTGTTGGAAGCGAGGGTGGCCACACGACCGAGAAACACGTCGTCCAGATACCGGAGCTTTTGCACATTGTTGTCGAGAACGGTGACATGCGCGCCCATGCCAACCGCGCTCTTGGCTGAGTTGAGACCGACGATGCCTCCGCCCAAAATCACAACCTGGGCTGGCGGCACACCTGGCACACCGCTGAGCAGAACGCCCCGCCCTCCTTGGCTTTTCTCGAGGTACTGGGCGCCAATCTGAATCGCCATTCGTCCGGCGACTTCGCTCATCGGCGTCAGTAAAGGCAGGCTGCCATCGTCGTTCGTAATGGTTTCGTAGGCGATTCCAATCACCTCCTTCGCCAGAAGGACCTGGGTCAGCCCAGGCAACGGCGCTAAGTGCAGGTAAGTGAACAGAATCTGCTGTTCACGCAACCGCGGGTATTCAGGCTCGATCGGTTCCTTAACTTTCACAATCATTTCGGCGCGGGACCAGACTTGCTCGCAACTGGCCATGGTTCCACCCGCGTGCACATACTCATCGTTCGCAATCCCACTACCTTCGCCGGGGGCGTGCTCGACAAGGACGGTATGGCCATCGTCAGCGAGGACCTTCACGCCCGCCGGAACCATTCCAACTCGATACTCGTTGTCCTTAATCTCTTTGGGTATGCCGACGATCATAGGATGTCCTTGCAGTCTGTCGTATGTTCGCTTTGGTCAAGCCGGCGTTTTGACTAGTCGTGATCGATCTGTGCTTTTTGAAGTTTCCCGCTGTAGTCCACATAAATCGATTTCCATTCCGAAAAGATATCCAATGCCTGAATGCCTGCTTCTCGATGTCCGTTTCCCGTCTGTTTGGTCCCTCCAAAGGGCAAATGGACTTCGGCGCCGATCGTCGAGGCATTAACATAGAAAATGCCGGTATACATATCGCGCATGGCTACGAAAGCCTTATTGACATCCTGTGTATAGATCGAAGCCGAAAGCCCGTACGGAACGTCGTTGGCGACTTCGACGGCTTGATCGAGACCATCGGCCGGAATGACAGAAACGACCGGACCGAAGATCTCTTCCTGCGCAATGCGCATCTTGGGTGACACGTCGCCGAAGAGAGTCGGCTCATGAAAAAACCCCTGGGCGTGCTCGCCGGATTCGAGCCGATGTCCCCCCATCAACAGTTTCGCTCCTTCCTTCTTTCCAATTTCGACGTACTTCTCGACCGTCTCCAGCTGTGCTTGGTTGATGACGGGGCCCATGTCGACGTGCGGGTCCAAGCCATTGCCAACTCTGAGAGACTTGGTCCGTCCAGCAAGCTTCTCGACGAATTCCTTGTAGACTTTCTTGTGGACTACCACCCGGCTGGCGGCCGTACAGCGCTGGCCCGCCGTCCCAAATCCGCCCCATACGGCTCCTTCAACCGCTAGGTCGAGATGCGCGTCATCCATGACCATGATCACGTTCTTACCGCCCATTTCCAGGTTGCAATGTTTGAACCCCGGCGCGCAGGCGGCTGAGACCGCCCTTCCGGTTTCAGTCGATCCGGTAAAAGAGACGAGCTTGACGCCGGCATGAGTCATCAGTGGGCCACCCAACTCGCCTCCAGAGCCGGTGATGAAATTGACAACGCCAGCCGGAACGCCCGCTTCCTCGCAGATCTGGACCAGGTTGAAACAGGACTGCGGTGTGTCGGAAGCCGGCTTGATCACAACCGTGTTGCCGCAGACCAGGGCGGGGATCAGTTTCCAGGAAGGAATGGCCATTGGAAAGTTCCATGGCGTAATCAAGGAGCAGACGCCCAGAGGCATCCGGACGCTCATCGCAAACTTGTTTGGGAGCTCCGCAGGAGTTGTGTGCCCATAGAGCCGCCTGCCTTCACCCGCGGTGAAAAACGACATGTCGATCGCTTCCTGCACATCGCCGCGAGTTTCGCTCAAGACTTTGCCCATTTCGCGAGTCATCTGCTGAGCAAACTCTTCCTTGCGCTTGAGCAGAAGCTCTCCCACACGAAATAGGATTTCGCCGCGACGGGGAGCGGGCATCAGCCGCCATCGCGCGAAAGCTTCACCCGCCGCACGGATGGCCTGCTCCGCATCCTTGGCCGTCGATCTCTGAAAAACGCCCAGGATTTCGTTCCGATTCGCCGGATTGCGATTCTCGAAGGTCGCTCCCGACGAGGAGCGAACCCATTGGCCCGCGATGTAGTTTCTGAACTCGGGGATGTGACTCATAGCTCCGGCTCCTATTGAGGAATCGCGAACGCTGTGACATTCGCTTCGTCTTCGAGATCTCCACTCGGTCCGTTTTTCCTGCTCTCTCTAGTGTGAGACGAGAGCGGATCGCCGGAGCCGTGGCCGTATCGAGAGATGTTCACAGAGGTCCGACAGTCAACTTCCCACGATGTTACGAAAGGTCGCAAGCTTCCAGCACATCACCAGGGTCATTGTACTCCGTTCAAACGCGGCTCAGAAGTGCGATTTCCGGCCTGGCGTGGAGCGGGCAGCACGTGAGGACCGCGGGAACATCGACGTGACCGATTTCGTCCGCGATTTCCCGTTTTCCGACTGCGTTGTCACTCCTTCTTCTTTCTGATAAGCTGTCGCTACTGTACTTTCTTCTCGAGGTGCTGCAGCCGGAAAACAAGGGGTGATTGAATGGAAATCGAGATGAAGATCCGGGGGTTGATGATGGACCCAGTGACTAATGTTCCCATCGTCATATTGAAAGGTGTCGAAGGAGGCGCTTTGCTTCCAATCTGGGTTGGAGTCTACGAAGCGAACGCGATTGCGGTCGAAATCGAGAAGGTGACCTCGCCCCGCCCGATGACGCATGATCTCATCAAGAGCGTTCTGACCGGGTTGGAGTGTTCCGTCAGCAAAGTTGTGGTCAATCAACTCAAGGATGATACCTTCTATGCAATCATCTGGCTAGAGCGCGACGGGAAGCTGATCTCCATCGATTCGCGGCCGAGCGACGCGCTCGCGCTGGCGTTGCGGACCGACTCGCCTATCTTCGTTGATGAAGAAGTGATCAAGTCTTCCAAGTCCTCTCCGGCGAAACAAGAAAAGATGGGCGACGATGAGCTGAAACGCTGGCTCGAAAACCTCAACGACGAAGACTTGGGCAAGTACAAGATGTAGGCGGAATGTTGAATGATCCTGACCATTGCCAACCAGAAGGGTGGAGTCGGTAAAACCACAACAGCCATCAACCTGGCGGCTGCCTTCGCGAAAAAGGGGAAGAAGACGCTCCTGCTCGACCTGGACCCTCAGTCCAACAGCTCCATCACCTTCCTGGACATTCATCATTTGCAGAAGAGCGTGTATGACGTCCTGACCGAGCCGCACTGTGGGTTCAAGGATGTGATCCAGCATACATCCGTTCTTCACCTGGACGTGGCCCCGGCGCGCATTGCCCTGGCTAAACTGGAAAGCAATCTTGTCGGGGAGTTCGACGCACCATTCCGCCTGAAAGACAAGCTGGATGCGGTCCGGAACGAGTACGATGTCGTGGTCATCGACACGCCACCTACGCTTGGCCTCATCACGGTGAACGCGCTAGTGGCGTGCACGCATTTGCTGATCCCAATACAGTCTTCCTATTTCGCTCTGGAAGGAACCGATGACCTGCTGGAAACCGTGGAGCGAGTCAAGGCCCGGCCCAACCCGAACCTGAAGGTGATGGGGGTGCTGATCACGCTGCACGACAAACGCACGGTGCTTGCCAAGGACATCTACAAGCAAATCCGCAATGTGTTCGGCACCAAGGTCTTCAAAACTGTGATCTCGAAGAACGTACGACTCGAAGAGAGTCCCGCGTACAAGGAAGCGATCTTTTCGTTTGCGCCGCATTCGACCGGCGCGATCGAGTATTTCAAACTTTCGGATGAGGTGTTGGACCGTGTCTAAGAAAAGCGGGCTGCCTGTCACCGTCAAGATGCGCCACGATTTCCACTACGTCGATGAGCTGACCTCGAGAAGCGGCGCACCGGTTGGGCGAATGATCCCCATCGACCGGCTGGAAACCAACCCGGAGCAACCTCGGCAGATGGTTGGCGATTTAGGTGACCTGACGGCTTCCATCATGGAAAAGGGCGTGTTGGAGCCGATCCTTGTGCGCCACTCCCGCTTAACCGACAAGTTCATGATCATTTCGGGTGAGCGGCGCTTTCGAGCGAGCCTCGCGGCTGGATTGAAGGAGATTCCTTGCATCGAAAAAGACGTCGACGATGCCGAGGTTGCCGAGATCGCTCTGATCGAAAATCTCCAGCGGAAGGATTTGACGGCGTTTGAAGAAGCGGAGGGGTTGCAATCTCTCATCGACCGATTCGGCTATACCCACGAGCAGATTGCCAAGAAGATCAGCAAAGCCCGTTCTTCGGTGACTGAGACGTTGAGCATCGGCGGCTTGCCCGAAGACGTGAAAGAGCTCTGCCGGCAAGCGAACGTGTTGAGCAAATCCATGCTGCTGCAAATCGTTCGCCAGCCGGGTCGCGACAAAATGGTCGAACTGATCAAGCGTTTCTCGCAGGGCGAACTATCGCGCGATGAAGCGCGGAAGGAACGCCTGCAAGGCGCAAACTCCAGGCCTCAGAACTATGTCTTTCGGTTTCGCCCGCCCAGCAAAGAGTTTTCTTTGGACCTCAAGTTCTCCCGAAGCAAGGTGGAGCGAAGCGAGCTCATTGAAGCGCTACACTCCATCTTGAAGGCCCTGATGGAAGAGGAGGATGTCCAGCGAACTTCCAAGGCTGGCGTAAGATAAGGCAAATGCTAATGATCTTCTTCCACCTTGAGTAGCTCGACCGCCCGAAGTCATTCCCGCTGCCTCTTGGATGAAATCATTCTCAAACGAAGAACCCGCAGGACATGATGTCTTGCGTCTTTGCGAACACTGCACCCTGCTGGGTGTTTCTGCTGTGATTTCGGTTGATCGAGAGTTAAACGAGGCGATCTGCTGCGCCATTTGCAACCTCAAGTTTCACTTCCTGACGGAGGGCAATCGGATCCTTGTCACCAAGATAGAACCCACCGACGCGGGCTCATAAGCAAGAGGTAGGGGGCCTGTGGCGTGAACTGCCGTGGGCGCCGGTACGTCGAGCCAAAGGCGAACATGTTGACATGTTCTGTAATTGCCTGTGCAGCCGTCTTGTCCCTGTTGGTGCTACCCGCCTGTGCGAAGGACAAGAATCCCTATAAGGGAGGGCATAGCAGATCGACCCAGCCTGCCGCAAAAGGTCGCGGGGCTCTTTTCACTACCCAGAAGATGCACCCGGATCGGGCGGAGCGTAACGCCGTGTTTCAGGACTACGGAATACCGAAAGAACGTCGCAAGGATTTTGTCGTTGACTATCGCGTACCTGTGTCTCTGGGCGGTTCTAATACCTACGCCAACATCGAAGCGCTGCCTCGAAGGCATGCAGAGCTCAAACGCCGGGTAGAGAAGGAGTTGCTGCAAAAGCTGCGGCGCCAAGAGATCACCCTGGAACAAGCACAATTCGGCATCCTCAACTGGCAATCGGATCCAATTGCCGCGTCGGTCCGTTGATGGCCGAGCGCGCGTACATGAATCAGAGCGGCAGATAACGTTCAAGGGAGACGACCGCTTTCCTCGTTGTTTCCAGCTCATCGATAGCGCATGCCGAAAGAGGGTCTTATGCTTATCGAAAAATCGAAAGTGCTGCGCTGTCTGGCGGCGACGTTCTTGTGTCTTCTGACGCAGCTTGACCCGCAAGGTCAGACGCCCATCCGGCAGAGCGGCTCCCAAACTCGCGTGGTTCATTCGGATCCGTCGAGGTATCGAACTGCCTCGAAAGTCCACGGAGGCGCTGGAAGCATGAGCTACCGCGGACTTTTTGGCCCGGAAGACTTCAACGCCAATATCCTCTTTGTGCATCGGGGAGTTTTGCAGCCAAGATCCGGCATCGGGCACCACTTTCACAACCAGATGGAAGAGATGTTCGTCATTTTCGACAACAAAGCCCAATTCACCATCGATGGCCGAACTTCCGAACTTGCCGGGGTTGCGGGCGCCCCTTGCCGCATGGGCAGTTCGCACGGCATCTACAATCCGACCGATGCGCCAACGCAATGGATGAACATCGCCGTTAGCACCGTGCGCGGACGCTACGATGCGTTCGACTTGGGGGACGACCGCGTTGGAGTTGCTCTCGATGCGAAACCCGTCTTCATCAATATGAAGCTCGATCGGTCGCTTCTTAAGCCGATGCAGTCGATGCACGGCGGGCAGGGCACTGTTTACTACCGCCGTGCGCTCGGACCTGAAGTCTTTCGTACGCATTGGGGCTACGTAGACCATTTCGCTATTCCTCCTTCGGCTTCCGTGGGATACCACCGTCACGATCTTCAAGAGGAATTCTGGTACGTGATTTCTGGCAAAGGGCGAGTGGTCGTCGGGGGCGAAGCGTCGACTCTTGTCGCCGGGGATGCGGTTCCTGTCCGGCTACATGAGGCCCATGCGTTCGAAAGTTCTGCTTCGGACGAGCTCGAATTGATGGTAGTCGGTGTCGCGCTGGAGAAAGGAAAGTTCGACTCGACCGACGTGCCACCGGGTCCCAGGGCAAACGCATCTAAATTTAGCCCAATAGGAGCTGGAGGAGGTAATCGTTGTCCCCGCCCGCTCTGAGGCGCTTTCCTTTGACGCCTTGCTTGGGGGTTTGTTCTTTCTTGAGGAGGTTGATCG
>VFZK01000250.1 GCA_016871215.1 Acidimicrobiia bacterium
CGCCGTCCCTCCATCACCGTCCTCTTATTCATTCCCAGCGCCTCGGCCACAGCTCTAATGCCACCACGGCCAAACCCGATCGCTTCGCTACCCGCCCATAACCTTCGGCCACGCTCGTCCATGCACGGCACCAACCGATCGTACTTTTCCCGTATCAACCGCTGTCTTTCTGCTCGCACTTTTTGATACAACCTTCGATCTTTTTTCCCGCCTTTCCAAATCGCTTCCTTCATACGCTGGGTTACCTTTACTCCACAATTCCCCAGCATTTATCGCGCGACCGACGGTCATTTGTTCAGCACTTTTTTGTGGTGCAGGTTATTTATTTAGGTCTCCTAGGTTGCCGAGCCAGCGACACGTCGGAAGTGATTCTGGACAACTGCCAGATTCCAGCCGGCCAGCTGCTCGGTGAGGCGGGAGAGGGATTTGTCAACTGCCTGGAGATTCTCGATGGTGGACGGATTTCGATTGCGGCGCTGGCTGTCGGGATGGCGCAAGGAGCCTTCGAGGCATCCGTTCGATATGCCAAGCAACGCAAGCAGTTCAGGCAAGCCATCGCAGACTTTCAGGCAATCCAGTGGAAACTGGCCGATATGGCAACCGAGATCGAAGCCGCCTGGCTGTTGACTTATCGCGCTGGAGTCCTCAAGAACCAGAAGAAGCGGTCGACGAAGGAATCTTCGATGGCCAAGCTGTATGCCAGTGAAATGAGCGTGAGAGTGGCCAACGAAGCCATCCAGATTCTCGGTGGCTACGGCTACGTCAAGGAATATCCCGTCGAAAAGTTCTATCGCGACGCCAAGATCTCGACGATCGGTGAAGGCACCAGCGAGATCCAACGACTCGTGATCGCCCGGCAACTGCTGAAGTCCTCCTTCTGACAGGCCTTGCCGAACCGCTCTTTTTTGAGGAATTCGGTCGAAGCAATTTGCCGGTCCGGCTGCGAACGATCACGCGTGGCAGTCACCCGTGTGGGCCTCGCTGCAGGCCTTTCCGAAAGACGCTGGCTAACGCTGGCTGAAAAAGCTACTCGGCAAAACAGCCTTTGCGATAGAATCCACGCCGCTTTGGGGTGCCTTTCGAGAATTCATGAAGAGGCTGGGCCAGTGGAGCCAGCTTAGCCTGGCTGAGTCGGTTTGCACGCGATACCTCGATCCGCCCTGCCCCGCTCTTCCAGACGCAGGAGCGCCGATGAAGCTCGACCACGTTGGAATTGCCGTTCACTCGATCGAAGCCGCCGTTCGCTCCTACCAGCAGATCGGGTTCACGCTTGATGAAATCGTTACGATCGAGGAACAAAAAGTGCGTGTGGCCGTGCTTGCTGCCGATGGCAGCCGCGTCGAGCTGCTCGAGCCGGCTGGTGCTGGCTCCCCAATCCAGAAGTATCTCGAGAAACGGGGCGAGGGCATCCATCATCTGTGTTTTCAAGTGAGCGACCTTCGCCAGAAGATCGAAGAACTTCGTGCGGCGTCGATGCAGCTGATTTCGCTGCCTTCGCAAACCGGCCTCGAAGGGCGCAAGATCGCCTTCCTGCATCCGAAGTCGGCGCATGGCGCGTTGATTGAATTGGTCGAATGCGAATCCCAGGGTTCTGTGCAGCACTCGAGCAAATCCTGAGATCGATCGGATCATGTCCCACATCCTTTTTGGCTGAACACAGGCGGCCGGTGGGACCAAGACCTGGAGACTGCTGCTGTTGCCAGGTGCCATTGCCGGGGACGAACGTGAATCAGCCGTGGGCGCAGCTCACGACTTCGACCTGTGTTGCCAAGTCGGAGGCTTGCAAGCTAGGGTCGCCGTTTACAGCAGAGCCTTTAGCCGCGATCGCTGATCCCGGCTGTGAAGTACGCCAGCGCTTCAATGGCCGCACTGGCGTGCGGCACTACAAGCGCATGGCCTACAACCCTCGCAGGCTAGGCGCCCTACCGGGCGAGCTGCATTCCAAGAGAACAGGGTGTGCGGGTGATCATCCGTTGAGCAATCCAGGTTAGGATGGTGCTTCATCGAGCGCCCTCGATTCTGGAGGAGACGTGGAAAAGGTTACGATCGGGATCATTGGCGGAAGCGGTCTTTACCAAATGGCTGGTTTGTCCGAGGCGCAGGAGGTCTCAGTCGAGACACCCTTCGGGAGCCCATCGGATGACTTCATCGTCGGCACGATGGAAGGCAAACGGGTAGCGTTTCTGGCGCGGCATGGCCGTGGCCATCGCATCCTGCCTTCCGAGCTGAACTTCAGAGCCAACATCTACGCGATGAAGAAGCTCGGCGTCGAAAAGATTATTTCTGCCAGCGCTGTGGGCTCTTTGAAAGAGGAACACAAGCCGCTCGATATCGTCCTGCCGGACCAGTTTTTCGATCGAACGCGCGGGCGGATTTCAACGTTCTTTGGACAGGGGCTGGTCGTGCACGCCAGCTTTGCGCATCCGGTTTGTGCTCACTTGGGCGACCAGTTGATGGAAGCTAGCGCCCAGTCGGGCGTTCCGGTGAAACGCGGCGGAACGTATCTTTGCATCGAGGGGCCGGCCTTTTCGACGGTCGCGGAATCAAATCTATATCGCAGCTGGGGAATGGACATTATCGGGATGACGAACCTGCAGGAGGCCAAGCTGGCCCGTGAAGCGGAAATCTGCTACGCCACCGTGGCGCTGGTGACTGACTACGATTGCTGGCATCCCGACCACGACGCAGTGACGGTCGACCAGGTCATCGCGGTGCTGAACCAGAACAGCGAGAACGGGCAGAAGCTGATTCGCGCTGCCGTCCGCGCCTTGGACGACCGGCGGCCCTGCAAGTGTGGGTCGGCATTGAAGTCAGCCATTCTGACGGACAAGGCGAAGGTGCCTGCCGAGGTGAAGGAACGACTGGCTCTTTTGGTCGGGAAGTATCTTTCGTAGGTAGGTCGCATCGGTCTGTCCTGAGGTCCTATGTCCATTCTGGTTGTCGGTTCCGTCGCTTTCGATTCTGTCAAGACCCCGTTCGGAGAAGCGAAAGAGATTCTGGGAGGCTCCGCTTCCTATTTCTCGATCTCGGCCAGCTTCTTCAGCCCGGTCAGTCTGGTGGCCGTGGTCGGGCAGGACTTTCCCCAAGACCATTTAGACCTGTTTCACAAGTTTGCGGTCGATACGCGCGGGCTGCAAAAAATGGACGGCAAGACGTTCCGCTGGACGGGTGAGTATGGATTCGCGCTCAACGAGGCGAAGACGCTCGAAACGCAGCTCAATGTCTTCGAGTCGTTCCAACCGGAGGTGCCGCAGGGATATCGCAACTGCCAGTATGTATTCCTGGGCAACATCGATCCCGTGCTGCAGCGGCAAGTCCTCGCACAGGTGACCCAGCCCAAGTTCGTGGCGTGCGACACGATGAATTACTGGATCGACTCCAAGCCCGAGGAATTGAAGAAAACCCTGGCTCTGGTGGACATTCTGATCATCAATGATGCGGAAGCGCGAATGCTCACTGGGCAGCCTAACATTACCAAGGCTGCGAAGACGATCTGCTCTTGGGGCCCCAAAATTCTGGTGGTGAAGAAGGGCGAGTACGGCGTGGCCATGTACTCGCACGGCTCCATCTTTGGCGCGCCCGCCTTCCCGTTGGAGGAGGTGTTCGACCCGACCGGGGCTGGCGATACGTTCGCTGGAGGGTTTGTTGGCTATCTGGCCAAGAGCGGACGGTTGGATAACGAGACGCTGCGCAAGGCGGTGATTTACGGCTCCGTGATGGCGTCGTTTAATGTAGAGGATTTCAGTCTCAACCGCATGAAGCATCTGAAGCACTCGGAGATCCAACAGCGGTTCCGGCAGTTCAAAGAGCTGACCCACTTCGAGCACGACCACCTCCTGTGACTTGGAAACCGCTTCCGATCGCGCGGCCAGTCGCGCCGATCTTAAGAACGAGTGGCACGCCCCGACCTCACGACGCACAACCCCGCGAGCTGCGAGAGAGCCGGAAAGGGGCGCATCGCAGCACGCGCGCGGTCCGGGCAATTCTTCGTTCCGACATGCTACCGCGGTTGCCTCGCCTGCCAGTCTGCGCCGGTTTTGAGTTTTTCCATTGATGATGCGCTTCTCCAAACTTGAAGGCTTAGGCAACGACTTCATCGTCGTGAACGCAGAGGCTGCCTCAGAGACAACAGTGCCTGGCTTGGCACGCCGGATCTGCGACCGGCACTACGGCGTCGGTGCTGATGGCTTGCTCGTGTATTCGAAGGAAGACTCTGCGGGCGGCGCAGATTTCAGCATGCGCATCTTCAATGCTGATGGCGGAGAAGCCGAATTGTCGGGAAACGGCTTGAGATGCCTGGCGGCTTTCCTTCTTGCAGAGCGCTTGGCTCAGGATCCGGTGCTCCGGATTGCAACCCTGGCGGGCGTGAAGGTTTTGCGGCTGACGGCGGCTTCACCTCCCGAGTACCGCTTCGAAGTCGGCATGGGCGAACCCAGGCTCGAGCGATCGCAAATAGCCTTCAAGCCACCGCTGGAACCGGTCTCGCTGATCGGTTTCGAGCTGCCGGTCGGCGACGAGACCCAATTCGTTACGATTTCTTCAATGGGCAATCCTCATTGTTCGCTGTTCGTGGGCCAATTCGACGATCTCAACTGGGAACATCTCGGACAGCAGATCGAGAGCCACCCATTCTTCCCGTGCCGGACCAACGTCGAATTCATCCGCGTCTGCAATCGGAACGAGATCGAAGTGCGATTCTGGGAGCGAGGCGTGGGCAAGACTTTTTCTTCTGGGACCGGGTCTTGTGCGGCGATGGTTGCCTCGGTGCTAAATGGTTTCACGGACCGGCAGGTGAGAATCAACACCCTCGGAGGAAGTCTCGACATCGAGTGGCGGGCCGACAACCGGCTACAGCTGACCGGCCCCGCTCGGTTGATCTGTTCCGGCGAGTATGCCGCCGGAGCAGAGATCAGCTGAGAACGCACCTGAAGACCTGCCGCGCCGTGCCGTTATGAAAACCGGCTGCTCCTTTGCGGGGCCGTAAGCCCCGCCTGGTGAAGCCCGCCAGTGCTTTACTCGGCCGGCCGCACTGGCGTGCGGCACGGCAAACGCATGACCGTCACACGCCTTTCCGCGCAGACAATGTGCAAACTCCCGGCAGCTCAGCGCAAGCGGGCCGGGCCCTGTGAGCTTTTCGTTCCTGGCGTCCATGGGTTTCGCTTTGGTCTGAATTCTTACTCGGGCACTGGCTCGGACCGGTTTGGGTTCTTCCGCCGCAGGCTTCGCCAGATCAGCCAGCCCAGACCTGCGTAGATCGAGCCGGCCAGAAAGAACACGGTCCGAATGTCGACGAGGACTGACAGACCTCCCAGCAACGGCCCCACCGCCCCACCCATCATGCTGAAGCTCGACAGCAAGCCAAAGGCAGCCGCTCGCTGGCGCTCAGGAATCAGCCGGCTGGCGAGAGTGTAAGCCACCGTCACCGTTCCTCCTCCCAACAAAGACAACAGCACCCGCCAGCCCAGCAGCTGCGTTACGGACGCCGCTGAACCCAACAGCAGACAGATCAGGCAGCCGGCCGAGAGGCGGACCAACAAGAGCCGTTTGGGGGCCGCTTGGCTCACCTTTTTCCCGCAGTACCAGGCCGCCAGACTCTCTGCAAAAGCTGCCAGCGAAAGAATGACGCCTGACAAGCGAGCTGCTTCCAGAGGATTGTAGCCTTGCGCGGTCACAAACAAGGGAATCACAGGCGAAAAACTTCGGTCGATCGTGGATACAAAGAACAGCAGCGACGCAAGGATCGCGAAATCTGGCAGGCGCATCAGCGAAGCCAGGCCCTCCTGGGGCTGCCTTGGCCGTTCGGAGGCCGCTGTGGAAACCTGGCGGCCATCCTCGTCCTGATATAGGAAGAAGAAAAGCAGCAGGCTGAGCAAGGAGAGAAACGACGTTACCAGGAAGGTGTGTCGGATGCCGAGCCAGCCCGCCAGAACACCACCGACGAAAGGTCCGACGGCGCTGCTGCTGGTTTGCACCGCCTGCAACGTTCCGATCACCCTTCCCACTTTTTCCTGCGGCGAGAGCTGGGTTGCCAGCGCAATTGAAACGGCATTGAACCCGCCGAGCAGGCCCAGCAGCACCCTCAGTATGAGCAGCTGATAGACGTTTTGCGCAAACGCTGTCAGGGCCCAGATCGCCCAGAGCGCAAAGGTGACGCGGACCGCCATGAGCTTCAACCCGTAGGTGTCAGCAATGCGTCCCCATAGTGGCGCGGCCATCGAGGCGACGAACGGGCTGACGCCGAGTACGATGCCCGCCCAGATTGCGGCAGCCGCTTGCGAGCGCACCCCCAGCATCTGCACGTACATGGGGACGAACGGTAAGATGAGGGTAAAGCCGGAGAAAATGAACGCGGCAGAAACGGTGACTGCCAGCTGGTTGCGCTTCCAAGGACTCTGGGGCAGCAAAGATTGAAACTGTGGAAAGAGGTCCAAGCGGCGGTTCTTGCCTTCCACTGTCGACGAAGCCCTACTTGGGCCGGGTGGCAGGAGTTGTTGCAGCTGAAAGCTGCTTGAGGATGTCGGCCAGCTGCTCCGACCAGATCGCCCCTCCGCGAATGGTCATGACCAGCTCTTCCATGGCCTCGCGAATCCGGTCATAGTTGATGAACGCCTTGTATTGGCGAATCACCTCCAGGTCTTCCTTGCTCTGGGGCATCGCCTTTTCGTACAGGTCGATCAAGTTACGTAACCGCCCCAGGTCTTCGCTCAGGCGTCCTGCGCTTTGGCTGATCTGCTGCATCGAGGCATCGATTTCCGGGGCAACGCCCGTCGCAAATTCCACAACCGGGACAATCCGGTTGAGGTGGCGGGCCTGTTCTTCCGTGGCGTGGAGTCTTTCCTGCAACGTTTCGGCCTGCTTGGCCACCGTGGCCAGCTTTGATGTCACACTGGCCGCTTTCTCCCGGCTCTGCACCAGCTGTGCCTCCAACTGGACCTTTTGCGCCTCCAGTTCGCCGAGGGAGTTCTTGAACAGATTGCGCTGCTTTGCTAGACCTTCCACGAGCAGGTTGTATTCCCTTACTTTCCCTGCCAGCTTTTCGAGCTGAGCGTCGGGCAGCACGTCCAGGTTCCGGGCGATCTTTCCAAGAGGCCGGGACAGCGAGCGGTACAACAGCCAAGACAATCCCAGACCTACAGCCAGGAGGACGGCGCAAACCAGCGCGACTTGCGTGCGTAGTGCGCTAACCTGGAAAGACACGCGCCGTGCGGAAATCCCAAGCAAGACGCTGCCGATGCGCAGCTGCTCGTAGAATACCGGGCGGCTCAGGTGAATCGCTTCTTCGCCTGACCGCGGCCAGAGAGCTGAGAGCTCTGCGTCGTTCTCCGTCTGCAGCAGCTCAGGGTAGTGCCGTTCGACGGCTGCCAGATCGGCTTTTTCCAGACCGCTGTCTGCCAGCCATTTGCCATCCTTGTCGAGGATGATGACATAGAGAAAATCGGTCGAGCGGATGAAGCCTTTGGCGATTTGGTCGAGCGCTCGCCGATCGTACACGGTCAACGCCCCGATGGCGGACTTATCCAGCAGTTCCGCGCCCAAGCGACCGCGGCGGAGGAGTTCCTCGGTCTGCAGTTCTTCCACGCGAGCCGGCAGCCAGTAGAGCAGCCAGGCAGCAGGCAGTGCCGTCAGAGCGAGCAAGAGAATGAAGAAGCGGTTTCGCAACGCAGCGAGAACTTTCGTGCCGGTCGGCAGCGCTCCTGTTCGCTCCCAGCTCCATGAATCCAAGGAAGCGACACGAACAAGCGCGACGACCAGGACGTTTCAGCGAGAAATTGTAGGGGCCGCATCAGATTAGCCAGCCCTCTGCACCCGGCCCGGGAAGCTGTGAACAAATCGATTTTCCGGCACGGGAACTTTCGTTTCGACCGGTTTTTGTTGAAAACCGGTCAGGTCGAATTGGATTGTGAAAGGTTCAGAGCATGTTGTTCACTTCCCTGGCCCCCGTTGGGCCCATAGGTGTTAAGTTAAGGATCTGGGATTTTCATATTGGGAAGCTGTC
>VFZK01000251.1 GCA_016871215.1 Acidimicrobiia bacterium
GCAAATTTGGAATATACGGCAGAAACTCTCACGAAGATTCTGGAATCAGCCGAGTTGAAAGACCATGAGTTTTCTTATTTTGGAAGCTGGTGAGACGGCGGGCATATGACGCAATCAGGCGGAGGCGGCTTGGGCTTCGGTTCGTGCCGGCGAGTGAGTTTTTTCGGACGGGACTCGCTTAGCCAACAGCAGAAACCTTGCGACTTGACTCTTGGCGGGAAATATTGATCTTGGATTTTTGCTGGTGAGATCCAGTAAAGAGACAGGGTCGACGACATGCGGTATGTCATTTTGGACGCTGCGGAATCACGCGAAGAACTTTACTTGATTAGGAAGGCCCACATGCCCAAGGGAATTGTCGTCACACACAACAGTAAGGTGTCGTCCTTCCAGATCGAGAAGGTCGAGCGGGCGAAAATCTACGGCGTGCGGCGGCGACTCGCCGTGGATCAAAAAGGCCGCACGTGCGCCCGGGCGGCGCTCACCGATGATGGGCAAGTGTTGCTCCGCGCTGGCATGACCGCCCAAGGATGGTTCGATACCGACGGCCGACAGGTCGATCAGAAAGACATCGCGGCCGAAGACGAGAATGGCAAGCCGCTGGAGTTGATTCCCAGCACTTTGGGCGTCGAGCAGCGGCTCGAGGGGCCGATCGCTGCCACCGAAGTGCTCGATCTGTCGCTCACCGCGGTCTACCGGATTGCGCCCGAGCAGCTAGACGAGTCGCTTTCAAAGTCGCTCGCCGATGGACAGTTCTGGCGGTTTCCGTTCAACTACCGTCCCGACTACCGCAGCGAGACCGGATACCTCGTGCAGAATGCCGATGGCATCTTTGCCTTGGTCGGCGTGCCCGCGCCGGCCGAGTTCCTCGAGCCTCAGGCCCCACCGCCGCTGGGGGACGATGACGACGCCAATGACCTCGACTTCGAAATGATGTGATGCGCACAATCCACTTTGCCGATGCCAACGGGCGGGACAGCCACGTGTCATTCGTGACCGTGCGGGCCCCGGCGCCGCCCCTGCGGGTGGCCGCCGGCAAGCTCGTCGCCATGCGACGGTTCGTCGTGGCTGGCGAGGACAACACCCACGAGGCCCTCGCGGTCGGCCACGGCAGCGACTACGGCAAGGCGCTCATCGAGGGTGATCCGGAGGTCGATCTCGAACTTGTCGGCCGGCCGATCACGACCACAAGCATGGTCTACCTCGACGGCGACGGCGAGGTGCTGCGGTTCGCCCCCGAGATCTTCGAGGCCATCTACGGCCCGGACGGGGCCGAGAAGGAGCGGCGGCCGCCACAAGACAAGCCGCCGAACATCGACGAGGAGATCCCGCTGCGGTTCACGAAGAACCGGCTCAAACGGGCCGCCGCGGTCCGCCGGTTCGCATTCCTCCGCTCGATCCAGCTTTGGCACACCGACGGGCTGACCTACGACTTCCTCCACGGGCTCGCCAAGTCGCTCGACGAGGCGGACGAACTGGTACTCCTAGGCGGGGGTGAGAGCGGCCGCGACCCGATCGTCTTTCAGACCAACGGGCTGCCGTGGCGCGGGTTTCTCGAGGGGCGGGTGGACGGGGTGAAGTATCAGCTGCTTCTGCGGCTCTCGAACCTCGAACTCAAGAAGTCGGACGCATGAGCGACACGCTGCTAGATGACTTGGCCACGCGGTACAAGAAGGGGGTCGCCAGCCGCTACCGGGCGATCGGCCCCGATGAGATCGGCAGCATTCCGCGGGGCCGCTGTTTCGCCAGCCCCAAGATCGACGGCGAGTTGTGGTTTGCGGAACTGGCCGACGGGCGGGCCACGCTCTTCACCCGCAACGGCCGTCGGATCGCAGACTCGCCGGCCGTGACGGCGCTCACGGCCGCCGCCGGGCGGGCGAAGGCGCGGATGGTGATCGCCGGAGAGCTCCACGTCCGCGACGGTTCGCCGCGGCCGCGGGTGGGCGACGTCGCGGCGGCGCTCGCGGCAGGCAAGCACGAGCGGCTCGCGTTTCGCGCGTTCGATGTTCTGGAGCTCGGCGATGGACCACCGGTGGCCTACGAGGACAGGCTCGCCGCCCTGCGGGAGGTCTTCGCGGGCTCGGGCGACGAGGCTGCCGGCGTGATGCCGACCGAGGACATGACCGACCCCGCGGGGCTGGCCGAGTTCGTCACCGAGTGGGTGACCAGCGGCAAGGCCGAGGGGCTCGTGGTGCGAAGCTCTTCGGGCGAGATCTTCAAGGTCAAGCCCTCGTTCACCATCGACGCAGTCATCTGCGGCTTCACTACCCGGGCGAATGAGCCCGATCAGGCCCGGTCGCTCCTCATAGGGCTCGTGCGGCCCGACGGCGCGGTGCTGCTCGTAGGCTCCTGCGGCAACATGCCGGGCGAGCAGGTGCGGCGGGAGGTGCTCAAGACGCTCCTTGACCACGAGTGCGAAAGCCGCTTTCGCCATGCGAGCAATGAGGGAAGCCTCTATCGCTTCGTGCGGCCGCAAGTGGTCGTGGAAGTGACGTGCACCGACCTGCAGTTCGAGGATTCTTCAGGCAACCACATCCGCAAGTGGGTGATCCGCCACGAGGAGGAAACCTGGCATCCGGTGATCGACGCCAACTCCGTGAGCCTGATCCATCCGGTCATTAGCCGGATCCGCTCCGACAAGCTCGCCGACGGGCTCGATGCCCGCGTGAGCCAACTCGAGGAGCGGGTGATCGCCGCAGCTTTCGCCGAGCGGATCGCGCCGCGGGTGCTGCCGCAGAGCACAATGGTGCGGCGGGAGGTTTGGACGAAGGCCTCGAAGACGGGCACATCCGTGCGTAAGCTGCTCGTGTGGCGGACGGGCAAGGAGGCGCAGTGGTCAGGCTGGCCGGCTTGGATCGTGCACTTCACCGACTACAGCCCCGATCGCAAGACGCCGCTCGAGCGGACCTTTCGCACGGCGCTCACGGAGGACGACGCGCTGGCGGTGGCGGCCGAGATGGTGACCGATAACATCAAGAAAGGCTGGGAGCCGGCTGCGACCGGTCATTCGCCTCGACGGCCGCGGTTGGAACAGACAGCCCAGACGACAGGTGACAGCGGTGCACGCGACGAAGAGCGGACTGCGCCAGAAGACGCAACACCCCCGAAGGCCAAAGAGGCTGCGAAAAAGGTCTCGAAAAAAGTCGCTAAGTCAAAGAAGGTCGAGTAGACGATTCATCCTTCGGATGACGAAGTTGGTGTCCAGCAGCGCCTCCTCCAGCCGACCAGGGGCTGAGGGATGTTGGCCGACTGACCAGAGCCCTCGCGAACTCCATGCGGAAGGTTCCCGGGCATGCTCATGCTCGAACGTCTGCGCGTCCCAGCGGTCCGTGACCACGGCCATCCGGCGCAGGATGCGCTGGCAGCAGCTGACGTGCTCTTTCATGCGCATCATGACCCAACGGCGGCATTCCGCCTCGCGCGTGGATGCATTGGTCCTATGATACCGAGACGATGCCCGTCCCCGAACCTGCTGATTTTTCCAACAGAATGGCGTGCTCAATCTTGCCCTCGAAAGCGTCGTCATGCGACACCAGTAGGAGTTGGCTCAGGCCGGCGGCTTCTTGGGCTTGGAGGATGGCATCTGCGAGCTTGTGACGGCTGTCCGCGTCCACGCCATTCGTGGGCTCATCAAAAATGCAGAATCGGAGCCCGCTGAATTCCTCAATCATGGCCAGGGTCATTGCGAGGGCGAGCTTGGTTTGTTCGCCACCTGACAGCATGGCGAAGCGGCGGTCTCCCGGTGTGACTCGCAGGCTGTAACGTTCCGCATCCCATTCGAGTTCGATGGGGTCAGTGTTAATCTGGTTGAAGACGCCCTGCGCCCTCGTAGCGATGCGTTTGCACAAATGCTGAGCGACGGCCGGGGCGGTATCCCGCAAAGTTCTGCGCGCGAGTTCAGTAACGGAGATCGCGGCTTCACACCGGCCAATTTCTGCGGAAACCCGCTCGCGCTCCTTGCAAGCCTCCTCCCATTCTGTGAAACGCTTTGCCTCCGCTGTGAGTTTTTCATTGTCGGCCACCAGGCTAACCTGCAACGAGGTTGCTTGATCATGCTTCATTTGATGATTTGCCCGGGCAGTTTTCAGTTTCTCTGGATCAAAATCCTGTTCCGCTTTCTGCATTGCTGCCGTCACCGACAATAGCGTTTGTTGTGCGGCGAACTCTTCGCCAAGCAACTGGGTCAGTCGTGTTTGGCGTATTGGCAAATCATCAGCCACTTTCTTGGCGCCCAAGTAGCGCTCATGACCAACGCGATTGGCATCGCGTTTCGATTGCTCACGTTTGAGATCGGCATCCACATTGACAAAGGGTTTCAGATCACCGTCTAGCCTCTCAATTTGTGTGGCTAACCTTTTTACCTCGTTGTCATGTTGCTTGGCTTCGGTCTCTTTTGTGGCAGCTTTTTGCGACAAACCCTGAATCTCCTTATTGAGCCGAATCAATTGCTCAGAACATTGACCCAGAGTGGATTCTTCCGCGTTGCGCGTCTTCGCCTGGTCATTGACCGCCTTGATGCGTGTCTTGATCGCGCCGCTGGTTTTCTCCCACCATTCTTTTGCCTCGCTAACAAAGGTTGCCATTTGCTCTTGGAGATTAACAACCTTAGCCGAATCAATTTTCTTGGCGGATAGTTTCGATGCTGTGGGCATGGTGGTCACCTCTGGCGCCCATACCGACAGCCATTCATAAGCCACCCCGGACTCGTCAGAGGTCAAACTTTGTAACCCGTCACGGTAGCTTTCAAGGGCTTCAGCCAACTCGGTTTCCATTCCGGAAATCTTCCCGTGTGCAATTCTGAGCTCTCCCAGCACCTGTTCTTTCTTCTGATATGCTTTTCGTTTTTCCTTCGCTTCCTTTTCCAACACCGTGATGGCCTTTTTCTGCTTGTCCAAATCCGCTTGCACTTTTGTTGGATCAAACTGACGGCATTTTTCTTTTAGGAACGGACAAATGCCGCCCCCAATTTCTTCGAGCTGTTCTTTGAGCGTCGAATGCCGCTGTTCGGCCTTGGTCAATTTCGCTTCGGCGTCCTTTAACGTCTTGGCGGCTACTGATTCGGCTTTCTCGGCCGACTTCAACTTGGCGCCGTCCCATCCGGAAATTGCCTTGGTCAGGCGCGCTATGGTGACCGCGCCGCGGTTCTGTGACTTGGTCAAACTCTCGAGTCGGTCAATCCATCCGCCAATCGTGTCCCGATGCTCCTCCGCCCCCTCTGCCTGTTTGGCAGAGTTCTTGAAATTGATCGCCGAAGCTTCCAGGGCCTTTTTCAAAGGAGTGATCTTCCCAGCTAGATCTTCAGCCTCCTTTTGCTTCACTCCGACTTGCAAGCCGAACTCCTTGACCTGCTCACGTGCGGCCACTGACTTGCCTAGCTGATCATCGCGCCCTCGCTCGGCGTTGTCTCGTTGTAGCTTTAAGCTGTCGCGTTTGTCTCTGGAAAGCTCCAATTGGCCAAGGGTCCGGACGGCTTCGACATGAGCCTGGTGTGCTGCCTCATTATCCGCCAAAAGCTGGACAGCGGTTTTGGCTTCATCGAACTGTTGCGCGGCGGCCTCGCGAAGGGTCTTGGCGTGACCAGCCTTTTGATCTGCTGAATTCAGGGCGTTCCTCAACGACTCGACCGCCTTGCCCGAGCTCTCCAATTGGTCTTTCAGCATTAACGCCGCATCACGATCCTTCGCCGCCTCGGTCAGAGCGGTCGTCGTTGCTTGCACCCTCTGCTGCGCGCCCGCGAGCCTTTCCTGACTGTTCGCCCGTTCGTTGATCCGTTCGGTGATGCCCGCCTGTTTCGTCAGATGTTCCCTACGCTGGGCCTCAAATGTATCCACCGCACCCTTTAGACGGTCGAAACAGTTGCGAAAAACGTCCACTTCCATCAGCGGTTCGAAATAACGTTTCGCTTCGGTGGGCTTGGAGTCAAATGGCCAGGTCAATCGGCCTTGTTTCACCCCCACCAACTTGCAAAAAATCTCGGACAGGTGGTCTGCGTCCGGAAACTTCAATAGTCGGCACAGAAATGCAGACACTTCCTGGTCGCCCTCGGCGCAAATGCTTTGGTCGCTTAACTGAATCACTTTGGAGCGTCGCCTGGTTTGCTTTCCGACCGCACGTTCAATGCGATACGAGTCGCCCTCGCAACTGAACGTCACATCGATTTCTCCCTCCCTGGCTCCGTAGCTGAGCAAATATGTTTCGGTTTGGAAATTCTCCTCGAACTGTGGTTCGGTCAGGAACAGCGCATAGCCAATGCTCTCGATCAATGTTGTCTTGCCGTGTCCATTGCGGCCGGCCACGCGGTTGACGCCATTCTCGAAGCCTATCGTAACTCCGGTTCCGCTCGGGCCTTCGCCGTAGGACTTGATGTTTCTAAGGCGAATGGAGTGGATAATCATTGGACATCCTCCGTGGTCGCAACCGATTCTGCGGAAATCTGCGGCGGCAGGGGGGTGGCACTGGCTGCACGAACTTTTTCTATCAGCGGAGAAATGCCAATCTGGCTGGCTATCGCTTCGCCCGTCTGCCCTCCACGCACGAGTTCCTTCAGTTCATAAAACAAGTCGGCGAATGCCTGACGGTCTTCCTGCAATCCCCAGAGTGGCTGTTCATCCACCAACTGCAAGATGGCCCGGCGCTCCAGTTCATCCCGCGGCAATAGATCCGTTCCTGCCGATCCTCCGGGCGCGAAGCCACTCCCGATATTCAGGCGCGTCGTGTCGATTGAAACCGCGAAGACGCCGGCTTGTCCGGCGATTTCCAACGCCGCTTTGGTCAGGTCCAGGGCGATGCGGTTGAGATTCAAACTTCCCGCGAGCATGAGTTCGATCACGGCGGTCTTGTCGGGATTGCCTTCCTTGATGGCCTTCCCCGCCGCCGACAGGAACGCATCAGCACCGTTCTTCGTCTTGCTGCCAAAGGCCGTGCAATCCAGTTCCACCCGCAAACACGGCCGCCGGGGATTCGAGCGGATTTCCAAAAAAATCGGCTGGTCAGGACGGTTGGGGTCGATTTCCAGCACGGCATAGCCGCGCCCGACCGGTTTGCCATCCTTCCCTAGGGAATAACTCGCCTCCCGCAGATCGCAATTCTCGGGAGAACCAGGATTGCAGGCCCAACCGCCATAAAGCATGGGCTTGTGGATGTGCCCCAACGCGAGGTAGCAAACCTTGTCTTTCAGCACTTGGAGGTCTTCCTTGCTGAAGCCACCTCCTTCTCCCACAAAATATTCGGGCCCCGCATGCAGGAGCAGCACGTGTGTTTTCCCGGCCGGTATTTCACCAATGATCTGCCGGACCTTGTTCGGAGTTGCTGCACCGAGATAACCGGCACCCACGAAGCGCACTCCGTTGATTTCCACCCACGCGCCAGTGCGTGACACGGGGTTCCATTCGTTCAACCGAACACCCTCGGCATGAAACTCGGGGCGAAGCAGTATCAGCAAGTTGTCGTCCGACAAAAAACTCACCCAGGTCGGCACCTTGGTGTTCACGAATTGTTTGTCGTGATTCCCCTCGATGGCGATCACTGGAATGCCCGCGCTCTTGAGGAGATGCAGAACATCCTGAGCCTGGCGCAGGTGGGAAGGTTCCACTTGCGGGCGGTCAAACAAATCGCCCGCCAGAAGAAATACATCCGCCTTCTCGCGGATGGCTTCCTCGGCAATAAACCGAAACGCCGTCACGATGTCATCATCCGGCAGGCGTCCGTCCAGTCGCCGTCGCCCCAAATGAATGTCAGCCGCGTGGTAAAGCTTCATAAGCGCATTGCTTCGGTGGATGGTAAAGCCGGGGAGGTGGGGCGCGCTATGTAATTGCGCTGGCCATCACCCCCGCGTCCGAACGCAGCCGGTCTGCGTGACTCAATTCCACGCCGCGAGGGTTTCCGGTGGTAGGCTAACGGGGAAACTCAAACTACCGACGGTGACTTGGCGCCAACCCCTAACGACCCCGCCAGTCAGAGGGTTGCTC
>VFZK01000252.1 GCA_016871215.1 Acidimicrobiia bacterium
GATCACGTTGGGGATGGAACTGTCGCGCCTGAAACTGCCATCAGCCCGACTGGGTGTGGTTTTCCGGAAACCGCCCCGCGGCCAACGCCTCGCAAAGCGCGGTTAGAAGGCGTTGATTTCAGAGGCCAAGAAAACTCTAAGAACCCGTCCCAGCAAGGGCTTCCGAGTTTCGCGACAGAAACTAGCTAGGGTAATGCCGAGCATCGAGCCCCTGTTGGCGTGGTAGACAGATCCATGCTCAAGAAACTCGACAACTATCGCTACCTCATCCCGACGACCTATAAGAAAGGGATGCAAGTGGAAGGGTTGATCTATGCGAACGAGCACCTGGTCCGACAAATCGAGAAAGATCAAACCGTAGATCAAGTGGCCAATGTCGCCACGCTTCCAGGCCTGGCTGGACGCTCGCTGGCAATGCCCGATGCTCATCAAGGCTACGGTTTCTGTATCGGTGGTGTCGCTGCCGCAGACTTGAAGGAGGGGATTGTATCTGCCGGCGGCGTGGGCTTTGACATCAACTGTGGCGTTCGGCTGCTTGCTTCTCCGTGGAACGAAGAATCGGTGCGCCCCCAGCTGGAAACCTTGCTCAACAAGCTATTCCGTGACATTCCTTGCGGAACCGGACGGCGCGGGCTGCTCGACATAAAGAAGGCTGAGCTGGACTACGTCCTCCAAGAAGGGGCGCAGTGGGCCGTTAGGCAAAGTTATGGAGAGTCGCGCGACATCGCTCACATTGAAGACTACGGGAGAATTCAGGGTGCCGATCCTGGGGCGGTGAGCGCGCGTGCGAAGGAACGCGGACACGACCAGTTGGGAACGCTAGGTTCCGGCAACCACTTCCTGGAGATTCAAGTCGTGGAAGAAATCTACGACGACGCACTGGCTGAGAACTTTGGACTAGAGCTGGAGCAGGTCGTCGTTTTGATGCACAGCGGTTCTCGAGGCCTCGGACACCAGGTCTGCACGGACTATCTCGATCTCATGCAGAGTTGCATGAAGCGCTACGGCATCTCGGTTATTGACCGGCAACTTGCCTGCGTTCCGGCCGGCTCTGAGGAAGGCCAGCAGTATCTGGCAGCCATGGGCGCGGCGGCAAACTTCGCATTCGCCAACCGGCAAATGATCACTCACTGGACGCGCCAGGCATTCCGGCGCATTTTGGGGGCCGGCGATCTCAAGGTGGTCTACGACGTCTGCCACAACATCGCAAAGAAAGAGGAACATCAGCTCGGCTCTGTTCGGAAGGAAGTGTTAGTCCATCGCAAAGGGGCAACGCGCGCTTTTCCTCGCGGGCATCTTTCGCTGCCGGAAGAGCTGCGCGAGTTTGGGCAACCTGTGCTGATTCCCGGCAGTATGGGGACGTGCTCCTATGTTCTGGTGGGTACTGATCTGGCCATGCAGGAAACGTTCGGATCCTGCTGCCATGGAGCGGGCCGGGCGAAAAGCCGAACCCAGGCCAAGCGCGAGACGACACCGGAACAGCTTCTCCACGCGCTCAAACAGCAAGGAATCCTGGTGCGAGGGCAGACACGTTCTGGACTCACAGAGGAGAAGCCGGATGCCTACAAGGACGTCAGCGAAGTCGTCAACGTAGTGCACAACGCCGGGCTCGCAAAGAAGGTTGCTAAGTTACGGCCCATCGCAGTCATGAAGGGATAGAATCGGGGCGGCGTGCCAGCCGGCTGAAACTCCAGCTGCCGGACTCAGCAGGAGCAGGTTGTGATGGAGCCTTGATCGGTTAGTCTGCTCTGCAGCGAAAGTATTCCGTTCCGTTTCGATTGGGTCAACAAGCTCAAAAGCCCGTGGCTGGTCTGCCGCGGAAGTTTCAACGGGGGGTCGAACTCACATGAATACGCGCTTCACCTTGCCGCAGTCTGCCATCCCGACGCGCTGGTACAACCTGCTGTCTGATCTGCCGGAGCCTTTGCCACCTCCGCTGCATCCAGGTACGCGACAGCCCGTGGGTCTTCAGGACATGACGGCGATTTTCCCTGAAAATCTCGTCATGCAGGAGATGAGTGCCGACAGATGGATTGAGATTCCCGAGCCCGTGCGCGACATCTACGCCCTGTGGCGTCCGACGCCGCTTTTGCGTGCGACACGCTTGGAGCAAAAGCTGCAGACGCCCGCACACATTTACTACAAATATGAAGGTGTTAGCCCTGCCGGAAGCCACAAGCCAAACACAGCCGTAGCACAGGCGTACTACAACAAAGTTGCCGGAACAAAACGGTTGGCGACCGAGACTGGGGCAGGCCAATGGGGATCGTCGCTGGCGTTGGCGTGCCAGTTGTTTGGGCTGGAATGTCGCGTGTATATGGTGCGGGTCAGCTTTGACCAAAAACCCTACCGCAAGTTCATGATGCAGTCGTGGGGGGCTTCCGTTTACCCGAGCCCCAGTGACCAGACAGACTACGGGCGCAAGCTGCTAAAGGAAGATCCGGATTGTCCTGACAGTCTGGGCATCGCGATCAGCGAGGCCATTGAGGACACCGTCAAATCCAAGAACACAAAGTACTCGTTGGGCAGCGTGCTCAACCACGTCTGTCTCCATCAGACCGTCATTGGCCAGGAAGCCATCCAGCAGATGGAGCAGGCGGCAGAAGAACCCGACATCGTGATCGGCTGCGTCGGCGGGGGCAGCAATTTCGCTGGAATGGCGTTTCCGTTTATTCGAAGAAAGATCGTGGAGAAGAAACCTTACCGCATCGTCGCCGTCGAACCTTCGGTGTGTGCGTCGCTCACAAAGGGCGAGCTGCGGTATGACTTCGGCGACACAGCACAGATGACTCCACTGCTTTGCATGCATACGCTGGGACACGATTTCATTCCGCCGCGAATCCACGCCGGAGGACTCCGCTACCATGGGATGGCGCCGCTGGTCAGCCACGTCTACAAGCTCGGGCTCATCGACGCGGTGGCCTACCCGCAATCCAAAGTCTTCGAAGCCGCGTTGCTGTTCGCACAAACGGAAGGAATCATTCCAGCTCCGGAGCCGTCCCACGCCGTTCGGGCGGTCATTGACGAAGCCATCCAGGCACGTGAAGAAAATAGGAAGAAGGTAATCCTGTTCAACCTTTGCGGCCACGGCATGCTCGATCTGGCATCCTACGAAGCCTATCGAGCCGGCGACCTGAAGGACGACTAGATTGGCGGCTCTGAGCTTCTCTCAGAGAGCCAATGGTCGGAAGGTGGTAGCACGGGCATGGCGTCTCGGGTACCCTGCAGTTTGTACGTTTCCCACGGGGACATGCGCGTGACGCTCATGTGCTTGTAGTGCCGCACGCCAGTGCGGCCCTCTGAAGCACTGGCGTGCTTCACTACGAACGGGCGCGGCTTGCCGTGGAAGGCACCTGCAAGCCGGTAAGCCTGCGGCTTGCCGGGGCACCAGGCCTGGCCGCACTGGCGTGCGGCACTCCACTCTGCGAAACCCTACCAATAGGCAATCGCTTCGGCGATTTCTCCTAAGTGCTTTCCATTCCAAGTAACATCAGCGACGACTGGGAGCGAGTGTGTCGAAAACACCGCTGGGAACTGGGCTGTCAGCGAGCAGCCCGTGTTTCCTTGAGCTGGGATGCTGAGAGCGGCGGTTTCTGGACTCAACCGCACTCCCTCTAGTGAGCGGAATGCGATGACACACCGGCTTTCTCTTGGCTCATGATTAGTGATTTTGATCTGAAACGTCACAACTTCTGTTGGCCGAACGCGAACCTTGTATGGGTAGAACTGCACCCAGTGCGGATCCATGCCGAGGTTGGGATGGGGCTGGTCCAGAATACGAACAAAGCGCTGTTGCCATTCATCCATCCAAGCTTTCCACCGTTCGACTTTGGCGCGATCGAATGGGACCGCTCCGCCATGCCCGGTGAGGATGAGATCGGGAGAATGATCCAGAATCTGGCGGGGCATGTCACCGTAGGCTGAGACGGGAGTCCGATTCTTCGGAATGAACGAGTGGATGAAATCCCGGTTCTCCGTAAAACTCAATCCGGAAATATTGTCGCCGATCGACAGGAACTTCGTGCCGTCGACTTCGAACCAGATCAGGTGGTGATAAAGGGTCTGGCCGGGATGTTGCTCCATGAAGAACTGCACGCCACGCCATTCGAAGGACTCACCACGCTGAATCACTCGATGCACCGTCAGTCTCTCTGGTACCAGGCAGGGCATCTCGTAACGATCCGGATTTTCCAGAATGTCCTTTAGCTCAGGGGTTGCAAGAACACGCGTGCCGTACCGGTTCTTCAGGGCTGGGTACCCTGCCAGATGATCGTCGTGATAGTGGCTGGGAAGAAACCACTCTACCTCACGGATTCCCAGCTCCTGTTCGGCGTACGAAGTCAGGTTGTCAATGAAGCGGTGGGGGTTTGCATGAATGGGTGCGGTTGCCGTGTACCCACAGTCGATAAACACGGCATAGCCCTCGTCGTTCCGCACGATGTAGGCATTCGCGCCTGAATTGCTGACTTCATAGACGTGCGGGGTCAACTCGCGAAACCGGGGTTTGAAGTACTGGTAGGGCCGCCCGTGGAAGAGATCGAAGAGCCTTTCGAGGTTCCGGCTCAAGTCTGCGAACAGAGGACCGCTGGGAGTGAACGGCGCACCATGTCCTGGAAGAACCAGCTCCGGAGAAAGCGAGGCAGCAAAGCGAAGGCTTTCCAAAAGGTTGCTGTGACCTTGAAAGTCCATGTATCGCCATTGTGCCGAATAGTAATTCGTGAGCTTCTCCGGGTGCGATGCCAGGTCGCCGCAGGCCAGGACTCGCTTGCCATCGATTGCGAAAAAGTAGCCCACGGAACCGAAAGTGTGGCCGGGTAGTGGAACCACGCTAAACCGTAGGTCCATCCATTCGATCGCTTCATAGTCGCGAGCATAGAGATCCGGACGCAAGTTGGCTAACGGCGTGAACCCCGGGTAGTAGGAAGTGTAGTTGTCGAACTGATCGTAGGAGGCGCGCAGCAAGTCGGCTTCTTCGAGCAGACGCCTTTCCGAAAGCGGAATGGCCACTTCGGTTCCCTGCCTTTGCCACTCGGCAGCAGAGGAGCATTGGTCCCTGTGGAAATGGGTCAGCAGGATCCGGTCCACTTGTTGGATTGCGCTGTCACGCAGACTTGAAGGGACCCAGCGAGTGCCGCAATCGATCAATAAGGCACGATCTCCTCGCCGAACGAGGTAGACGCTGCAAGTGTCCTCGATCCAGAAGAGGTTTTCGGTGATCTGCTTCATAGGTGTCATTCGTGTCTCCTTGGAGTCGAATCGGTGCGGCCGCCAGCTATCGCCAGACCGTTGAACTTTACAAGAAACGGGTTCGCCTGCCCATGCTTCGTGCAGAGACGACGCGGTGGGGATCAACGTTGCAGATACCCAAGGTGCCCAGCACAGTGGAACACTTGTAGCACCTCGTTCCGGCTGTCCTGAGGGCCCTCCTGGCTTCGTGAGAGCCAGCCGAGGATAACCGCCTCCGAGGCCGCTTGTTGTAAAATTGGCGACATTGGCGACCGCTGTGACAGATCGAGAAGTGTCACATTCCTGCTGGATTCCCGTCGATGCAGGCGAATAGGATTCAGGGCGTAACTGCGGCCGCGCAGCGAAGGAGGGAACATGTTCGAGTTCCTGGTCACGACGGTCCTTGTGGGTGTTCTGGTCGCGCTCAAGAAGCTCTTCAGCCGCCTGGCTGCGTTGAGTCATGAGTCGGACGTTCTGAAACGGCGTCTCGACTCGATGAGGCAGGATCTGACAGGCGTAACGGTGGCTCTGCGCGCCAACGCGACGGGAGAGACACTTCCAGGAGAGGGCCGCAGAGTGAATCTAGGGGCCATTCTCGACTTAGATCGGCGATTGAATGAACTGTCGGAGAGACTAAAGGGCCCGATTGAAACTCCTGGCGAGTCCGGTGCTATCGATCGTGAGTCCCAGGTTCATCCGAGTCTGCCTCCGTTGCCCAGTGAAGAGGCGATGCCGCCGAGCACAGCCAAAGAAACAGAACCTTTCGTGCCCGAATCCGCGCCTCCAATACTCGTGCCGGACGCAAACAAGACGCTGCCGCCACCGGTGCCGGTTCTGCTTCCTCAACAACCGCATCGTCCTCAGTCTCCGCAACAGGACTTGCAGCCAGTCTTCGACTGGGAAAGCTTCACGGGAGTGAAGCTGTTTGCCTGGCTGGGCGGGGTAGCGCTTTTCCTGGGTGCGGCATTCTTCGTGAAGTATTCGATCGAGCATTCGCTCATCAGCCCGATGCTGCGCATCATCCTAGGCCTGCTGGCAGGTTCGGGTCTTCTGGCGGGCGGCATGTGGATGAGACGTCAAGGCTATGAGACAACCGTGCACACGCTATGCGCTTCGGGCATTGCGATCTTGTATGTAGACATCTTTGCTGCCCACGCGTTCTACGATTTCATTCCTCCAGCGGCAGCATTCGTGCTGATGGCACTGGTGACGCTTGCTGCCTTCCTGTTGGCGGTTCGCCTGGACGGCCGCTACATTGCGGTCTTGGGCTTGGTGGGTGGGTTCCTGACCCCACCGCTCTTATCCACCGGAGTCGATCGTCCCTTGGGGCTTTTCAGTTATGTCGCACTGCTCGACGCGGGCCTGATAGCAATTGCCTGGCACAAGCGCTGGGTGTTCCTGGTCAGCATGTCGGCTGTTGGCACTCTGGCAATGCAACTGGGCTGGGCTGAGAAGTTCTTTGAGGTTTCGAAGGCACTGACTGGGTGCTCTATCTTTCTTCTGTTCCCATTGTTCTATCTGGCAGTCTTGATTGCAGCAGGCCGCCGAAAGCTCAACGACCGTTGGGTCGAGGGTCCAGGTTTCGTCCTGCCGCTGGTTTCGATGGGTTTTGCGGCCTATATGCTAGGCTTCGCAGAACTGGGCGCCAGGCCAGGTCTTGTGTTCTCGTTCGTCTTTTTGTTGGGGAGCGCCTTGACGGGAACGGCTTTGCTACGCCCAGACTACCGGCCGGTGCACGCCATCGGAGGCTCACTGGCGTTTCTCATGTTGGTCTACTGGACGGTCGATGCCCTGACCCTGGAACTGCTGCCATGGGCGTTGGGGTTCTACCTCTTGTTTGCCGCGCTGCACGCCGCTTTTCCCATCGCCTTGCAAAGGCTTCAACCGGAGTCCAGACCCGTCGCGTGGGCGAGCGTTTTTCCAGTGCTCATGCTTCTACCAATGCTCATCGCCATAGGCAGAGACCTGGCGCATTCGCTGCTTATTTGGCCCGCGCTGTTCGCCGTCAACGGAGTTGTTCTGTTAGCGGCGATCGCTCCCACAGCGGTTTGGACTGTTGCGATAGCACTGCTTCTGACGCTGTCTTCCGCCGGGCTATGGTTAAACCAGTCGCCGGGGATCGCAGCGTTGCCGGGCTTCCTGGGTATTGTAGCCCTTAGCACTTTGTTCTTCTTTGCGATTGGAGTGTTCTTAAGCCGGCGCCGGCCAGCCGTGCAGGAGCCTGGGTCGGCCCCAGCGCCCGCATATCTCCAGCACCTTCCAGCTTTGTCTGCGGTGCTGCCCTTTCTTCTTTTGATCCTGGCGAGTGCAGAATTGCCGCTCGCGCAGCCCGCTCCGATCTTTGGGCTAGCCCTGCTTCTGTCAGTGCTTTTGCTCGGGCTCGTTTATTACAGACAGGCAGATGTCGTCTTTCCTGTCGCCGCAGGCAGCGTGGCGCTCTTGCTGTACGCCTGGCACACCGATCACTTCGATGCTTCGCGACCCATGCTCGCACTTCCCTGGTACCTGTTCTTCAGCTTGTGTTTCTTCGTGTTTCCATTCTTGTTTCACAAGAGGTTGCAGGAGAGGCGCATTCCGTGGGTCGCGGCCGCGTTGTCGGCTCCGATCACTCTTGTCCAAAACAAGTTTCTTAGAGGAGCTTGGAGTGAAGTAAGAAGACAGGAGTAGGCCAAGCCGCCTGAGTTAGATAGAATTGGGATTCAGCAAGAAGGACCCAATCCATCCAGGAGGCT
>VFZK01000253.1 GCA_016871215.1 Acidimicrobiia bacterium
GAAGCTGGAAAACCTCAGCAAGATGCTCGCGCTTCGTGTCCTTCGCGCTAACCGCGGATGGGAACATTACTGGCACAACCTACACGAGAAAGCAGCGTGAACTGACTCGCACCTTTAATTGCACCCGATCTTCGAGGCTACCCTGAATCTCTACTGAAACAGGCACGCCACTCCGGCGCGAGAACTCGCGCGCCTGCCACTGCAGCGCCGGGCCCAATCCCAAATCGTCGAGAATTGAGGGCCGCAGGCCCATTGCCAGATCGCGAACCGAGTTCAACGCCTGCACAGCGATGCGCCTGCAAGCCGCGACATGTTCCTCAAACTGGTGCCCTGCGTCGGCACGCAACCCCTCGAGGTTGCCGAGCTCCATGCGAAGAGCCGTCAACATCTGACCTACTTCGTCATGGAGTTCACGCGAAATAGCGCGTCGTTCGTCTTCCTGGACCCTGACCAATGCCTGCGACAATCGCCGCAGCTCCCCCCCCCGTTCGCTCTGCTTGAAGCTGGTGCTCGTCGGCCCGGGCTTCAAGCTGCGAAATACGATAAATGCCCAGGACTGCAACAAGGAGGCCGAGACCCAAAGCAAAGGTACTCAGGGTAACCAGGTATCGAAAAAACTCCTGTTGGCTTTGGTGGACTTTTTCTCCCTCGCGCCGGAAGCTGGCTTGATTGAATTCCCTAATCTCTCGTGCCAGCTGAATGATAGAGTTGCGGCGCGGCAAGACCTGATCACGCAAGAAGGTTGCGTCGACAGAAACCCCCGCGGAAGACGGCTCCTCAAGCATGGGTCGCAATGCCCTCCAGTAGGTGTCCATCTCTTCCCGCAGGCGTTTGACGACCGTAGCCGCTCCCGGTGTTCCACCTCGCTCGGCCTCTGCGAGATAACCAGTCATTTCAGCACGGATTTCAGAAAGCTGCCGTCGTTGCAAAGCAGCCTGACTGGATAAATCCAGCGCCAAGTCTCGAGCCAGGACATAGGAGAGGTAGAAGTCCGCTTGGACTTCGTTGAGGAGCTGTTCAGTGCGCTGGTACGCCTCATGTGCCGAGTCCTGCTCCGCATTGATTTCACGGCCTCGCCGCAGTGTCCCAAAAACAAAGAGACCGATGAGCAACAGGAAAGTCCCAAATGCGGCTGTCAAGACGGGCCAGGTTCGGGTTCTCATGAGGAATAGGACTAGCTTCGAGACTCGATCCGCTACCAGGGTACCACCCCTGTTTTTCCTTATCAAGGTTCCGAAAGCTGTCATACCCGTCCTGGAGCATCATGTGTCAAGCTGCAAGCGGACTGGCTTGTGGCTTCACGGTAAGCACAGGGCAGCGTGCGAGCCGGACTACTTTTTCTGCAGTCGAGCCGAACACTAGATGGCTGAAGCCGGTGCGGCCATGCGTGGCAATGACGATCAGGTCGATCGCCATGTCTTCGGCAGTCTGGACGATGTCAGCGTAAGCTCTCCCCGCCACCAAACGGGGATGGGCGTCGACGCCTCGTCTTTTGAGATCGTCAGTGATCTGGTTGAGCCGTGATTGCGACTTTTCGTCGGCTTCAGCAAGGTATTCCGGAATGATGTACTTGGCAGTGCTTGGATCGCCGCCCTCTTTGGAGTACTCGGCGACATGCAGGACATAGAGCTTGGCAGCCATGCTGGTGGCGAACTCGGCCGCATACTTCAATGCCGGCTCCGAGCAGGCTGAAAAATCTGTTCGCACAAGAATCCTCTGAATCCGGATCATGATGTTCCCCTCTCTGTAAACGTTCACGCGGTCGTCTAAGACTCCGCCGCTGCCGCAGCAAGAACTGTGGAAGTTCTGTCGAAATACTTCCGATGGAGCAAATCCCACTCCATGATGATCTGCCCGCCTTTGGCTTCATGCTGCTTTTCCCAGTTAGACAGCAGATCGATACAGGCGTGATCGATGTAGTCGAGTTGGTCCAGCACGATGTGGAGCCTTACGTTCGCCGGGACCTGATCGAGAGCAGCTGCCAGCTTGGGCAACCGAACAAACGTAGCTGCGCCTTTGAGCAACAGAGTCGAATCTCCTTCTTTCGGCTCGTCGCTAGCCAAACGAACTTCCAAGTGGGAAAACGTGTAGACCAGCTTGGCTAGGGACAAGCCAAGGCCAATGAGAACGCCTTTCAGAAGATCCGTTGCAACAATCCCAATGACGGTAGCCGCGTAGATGGCTACCTCGCTTTTGCCATATTTCAGCAGGTACCGCACGGCTTTCGGCGAGACTAGTTTGAAACCCGTAAACACGAGAATGGCCGCCAAACTAGTGGTCGGAACCGCGTTCAGGACAGAGGTTAATAAGGTGACCGAAGCCAGCAGCCAGACCCCATGCATGACGGCCGCCCCCCTAGTACGCGCTCCTGCTTCAAGGTTCGCCGAACTCCGGACGATGACTCCTGTCATCGGAAGGGAACCCACCAAACCGCATAAGCTGTTTCCGACACCCTGAGCGAACAGTTCGCGATCGTAGTTGGTGCGCGGCCCCTGATGCATCTGATCAACGGCGGCTGCACAAAGAAGCGTTTCGGCGCTGGCAATCAAGGCAACGGCCAAGCCGGCGACGAGCAGCGATGGGTCAAGGATGCCGGACAGGGATTCTACAGAAAGCCAGTTCACATTACCCAGCAAATCGCTGGATACAGACACGTGTTTGATTGGCAACTGAAACAGCGCGCTGACGAGCGTCGCGATCGCCACTGCAAGCAGCGGTGCAGGAATGATCCTCAGTTTCCCTGGGGCGAACTTCCAGGCGGCCATGATAATGATCGACAGCAGACCCACGTAAGCAGCCAAGTGGTGTGCTGCTCCATCCATCGGGAAGATCCCCTTCCATAAAGCCTCCGGGATTGAAATCAGATTCGTCCACCCACTGCCTTTCGGCGCGTCGTCGACCAGGACGTGCGTTTGGCTGCCAATGATCAGGACACCGATGCCGGCTAGCATCCCCTGAATCACTGAGGGGGAAGTGGCGCGGAACCACTGACCCAGCTTCATGAGTCCTGCTAGTATCTGAATGCTGCCAGCAATCAATACAATGACCCCAAGCTTTGAGAAACCGAACGCCTGGACATACTGCCAGATGAGCACCGTAAGGCCGGCGGCTGGGCCGCTAACTTGCAACGGACTGCCGGCCAGCGTTCCCACGACCAGTCCACCGATGACGCCAGTGACGATCCCTGCCGCTGGGGGCACTCCAGAGGCGATTGCAACTCCCATACAAAGTGGCAGCGCCACAAGGAACACAACCGCCGAAGCCATCAAGTCTTTGCCGAAAGCTCCTCTTAAATAGCTATGAAACGAACCTTGCCTCATGCTCGTCCCTCCAGGATTCGAATCGACTCCACTACACTCCCCTTTTTGAGCCCGGAAGCGGTCCGGGTAAGCTGTGGAGGCGCGCACCGTTTTCATCCGCTGTAATTAAAGAATGCTATCTGGGCCAGGTTCCAATCTCCATACCCTGAAGACAGGATATTTATGGCTAAAGGCGGTATCGGTGGAGAGAGAGCGGAGGAACGCACACCCCGAGCGCTGGAGCTTCGAGGGGCCAGGACCCGGACCCTTGGCGTGGGCTTGCAAGCTGGCCAGTCGCCGGGGCTTCGGGCTGTCAGAGCGAGGTTAAAGGAGCACTCTAAGGTGGCTGCGCAGTACGACCTGCGATAGTTGCTCAGGCCTTCACGGGCTCAGAGATCTTGCAAATTTCCGGGAATCCCACTCAGATTCGGACGTCCCAAAACCGTCGGGTCGTGTCAGCTTCGATGTAGCAGGGATCAAGTGCCCTGTCAGCTTTCGGGCCGATAGCGGAAGACAAACTTTGTCGAGTGATATCGTGGCGTCCGCTTAAAACTCTCGTCGAAGCGTACTGGGTTTAGGGTATGAGTCCGTGTCGGCTGGCACCAGGCGAATTGTACGTTCGGTTTCCTGCTCGACGGCTTTGCGTGAATAGCGTAGAGGGAAATACTCGCCCCGGCGCCACAGTGGTGCAAGGTCCCGATAGTGTGGATTATCCGGATCCCCAGATTGCCCTGGATGGTTCATTGCCCGAGAATTGTCCCAGTTCCCTACATCGACCACGATGCGAAAGGATGGCCCTCCAGTTTGCCTGAAGTCGGCAGCTCCATAAGCGGACTGGTTTGGAGTGAACTCGCTGCCGTCCTTCGGAATCGGCCCGACATCCAGCTTGAGGCGCGCGACCTCATCGACGGCTCCTGAAAGAGCATGTTCGCTCAGGTTGTAGTGCAGTTTGCCCCACTGCCACTGCTTCGGATCGTTCCCCTGCAGCCTTTCCATCTCCAGATAGGCTGCCTTGAGCGTTGCCAGCAAGAGATCGTCGCGACGCTGCACCCCGCCGCTGCTAAAACCCAGCGCCGGCGTCTCCAACGCTGCCAACAGCGCGCGCATGTCGGCGTTGGCCAGAATCTCGCTAGCCGTTTTGGTCAACGTGGCTTCGGCAAATGCCTTCCTCAAGTGCCGGGCTTGCCAGAGCTCAAAGAGGGCAGCGGGAGCCGATTCCGCCAGCTCACGAGAATCCCAATGCCGAAGCAAATCGAGCGCTGCCTTGGTCTGGCTATCGCTTGAAGTCATCCCTGACAACAAAGTGGCGATCCGGCGAGCCGGGATCGAAAGAACGTCGTTCTGCAGCTCTTGGACCTGCTCGAGTGAGATCTTCGGGAGGCTAGACAGCACTTCCGCGATTCGGGCGAAGCGAGAAGCGTTGCTCCATTCGAAACTCAGTTTGCGCTCCCGATACGGATAGCTCGTGGGCAGGTTCATGCTGTTGGCGGTTGCAATCCAGCCTTCTGCCGGGTTGTAAACCGAAGGCAGATCCTCACCGTTCCAGAACCCTGTCCATTCGTATTGGCCATCTCCGGGCACTGGCAGCAAGCCATCCCAGTTCGCACGTTTCGGCGCCAGCCCACGAGGCAGCCACGCAATGTTCCCTTGCCCGTCAGCGTAGACGTGGTTCAATGGTGGCGCACCCCACTGTCGCATCGAGCGCCGGAACTGCTCAATCGACCGTGCCCGCATCGAGTCGATCGCGTTGAAGTACGAGAGCGTGCCCGGCTCTTGCCAGACCGAACGAACCGCAAAGGCACGGCCTCCATGCTGCCGCTTGTCTTTTTCGATGAAGATGACCGGTCCGTGCCGCGTAAAGAGCAGCTCAGCCACCACAGGCTGTCCGTTCTTGATGTCGATCGGTTCCCGGATGACCGTGAACGGCTCCCAGGACCGCTGGTAGCGGTACTCGCCGGGCTTGGCGGGGTTCAACTCGTAGACATACAGATCGTGCTGGTCGATGGGAAAGATAGTTAACCCGAATGCGATCGTTCCGTTGTGGCCGATGGAGATCCCCGGCAACGCCGGCTCGCCGGCTCCGATGACGCTCAGGCCCGGCGCGCTGAGATGTTGGATGTAACGCAAGCTCGGAGCGGAGTAGGCGCGATGCGGGTCGTTGGCCATAATAGCGCGTCCGGTTGCCGACCGCTTCGGGGACACCACCCAGTTATTGCTGCCCTCCAGCGCATCCTCGGTGCTGCCGAGTCTGGCGAAGGGCGACGTCCGGACTTCAGCTTTCGAGGGCGCCTCTTTGGTGAAGACAACGGCTTGAGTGGCGAGCAGAAAAACCTTCAGCACATCTTTCGGCAAACAGGGATCGAGGCCTGCCGGAACCGTCGTCTTCCACGGAGGCTCGAGAGGCATTCGAAGCGTATCTTCTTCCACGCCCGCTCGGCAGGCCATATTGGCTCGCTCAACCTCGCTCTGCAGGTTGCGGTGCAGCCCGTGCGAACGAATCCGCACCACGTCCTCGGGCGCCCATTTGGCTGGTCGATAACCCAGGTACTTGAACTCGAACGGCAGCAGCTCGGGGTGGCTGGCCAGCCAGTCGATGTAGGCGTTGATGCCATGGACAAACGAGGCGGCGATCTCGCGGGCTTCGGTCGTGCCCTTGGAACTGTAACTTCGCCATTCCTTGTCCATGTCGCCGCGATAGAGAAATAGGCGTGCTGCCTTGTCTTGATCGACAAAGGTGGGGCCGAAGACTTCGGCTAGCCGACCTAGCCCGCGGCGACGCCACAGATCGATCTGGAAGAGCCGGTCGCGAGCGGCATTGAGACCTTGGACAAAAAAGGCGTCCTTCTCGGTCTGTGCATAAATGTGAGGCACGCCCCAGCGGTCGATCAGGATCTCGGCAGACGCCGACAAGCCTGCGACTGCCAGCGTTGTCGAGGGAATGTTCTTCAGGCAGGCCGGCCGCGCCTCACGGGCCTTCCCAGCGACGAGCAGCGTAGAGCAAAGCAGAAATGGCACCAGCGCGATGACGACGGACACGCGTTCGCCGCTCCTTTGGTCTTCGTTAGCGGAGACCTCTTCTCAGAATCCTAGGGGGGCACGGCTTACTGGAAGCCTCGCATCACGGACCCGGGTACCGTGACCGTGGGCCTACGACACGCCTTCGTCTAGGCCCACCCACAGGCCAGGAACGGTTCGGCAACGTTCAAAGTCGAGCGGTTGCCCGGTCACTCACCTTTCGGGGTTGGCTGTCCGATGGGCATCGCTCTCAGGCGCCGTTCTAACAGGGAAAGACCGATCAAGGTTTTGGCGTCCTGGATCTTTCCCGCATCCACGAGCCGCAGGGCTTCATCCAGGGGCACCCACGCCGCCTGAATCTCTTCGCCCTCTTCGACCAACCCATGAATGCCGAGCGGCTGCGTGGCGTCCTCGACTTCCCCCAGGTAGAGATACACTCGATCCGAACAGCCTCCAGGACCGATGAAGTAGTGGGCGACCAGTTCCGCCTGCTTCAACCGAAGGCCTGTTTCCTCGAGCAGCTCGCGCTGGGCAACCTCCAGCGGCGTTTCGCCTTCCTCCATCATCCCAGCCACGCACTCCGTGAGCCAACCGTCGCCCGTTCGTGCATGTGCCGCATAGCGAAACTGCCGCTGCAGGACGACCCGTTGCGTGGCGGGATCGTAGACCAGCACCGCTACGGCGTCGCCGCGAAAATAGCGATGCCGGGTTAGCTCGGTCGTCATGCCCCCGGCGAAGCGCTCGTAGCGGAGCACGGCGCGCTCCACCTTTCCAAAGCCGTCGAACTCGAGGCGTCTTTCTTTGATTTCGACTCTCATGGGCGGGTGAAGTCTAGCCTGCGGCGCTGGGGTGAAGCAAGTTTGGCGTCGAGTTGCTAAAGTTGCAACGAAGGAGCAACGAAGGAACTTGACAAAGCACGATGCGGCACCGATGATACGCCCGCCTTGCATTTATAGAATTATAGCGTTCTAGAGTTACAAGAACGTCGACTGGACGACGAATGCCTCACGCTTCCGGCGCCTGGGCGCGCCGCCCCTTCCTGGGTCCAATGATTACCTCGCTCATCTCGATGAAAGGCGGCACGGCCAAGACCACGACCGCCGTGAATCTGGCAGCCTATCTGGCTCTTGGCGGATTGAATGTTCTGCTGGTCGATCTCGATCCGCAGAACTTTGCCACACTGTGCCTGGGGTTGGATGTGCAGACTCTGATTCCGCTGCAAAACCCCCGGTTTTGAAAGTGGTGAGAACCCGCCTGGGGAGCGATTGTTCAGTGGGTGGAGCTTCTTTTTTCGATTAAGGCGGCTTGGCGTTCATGATTCTGATTGCTGGACTGTTCCCAAGCGTTTTGTCTCGCCTCAGCCTGCTTCCAGGGCTGTTCAACTGGCTTGCGGGACGCACTGCTCCCGCTGCCTCGCCTGCTTGATCTCCCATTGCAGCCGTCCGATCCGGGTGCAATTAAAGGTGCGAGTCAGTTCACGCTGCTTTCTCGTGTAGGTTGTGCCAGTAATGTTCCCATCCGCGGTTAGCGCGAAGGACACGAAGCGCGAGCATCTTGCTGAGGTTTTCCAGCTTCC